>DATACQ010001034.1:0-3157 GCA_036258955.1 Binatia bacterium | reverse complement strand
GCCGGGATAGGAGCGCGCGGCGCTGATGCGCGGCGACAGTGGACGGACCTTTTCTCCGCCTATCGAGCCAAGTACCCCGACTGCGCGACGGAGATCGAGCAGATGCAACGGCGCGAGTTGCCGGCAGGCTGGGACCGCGATCTACCGGTGTTCCCGGCAGATTCGAAAGGCATCGCAGGCAGAGACGCATCAGGCAAAGTGCTGAACGTCCTCGCACAGAACATTCCTTGGTTGCTTGGAGGCTCGGCCGATCTTGGGCCTTCGAACAAGACCACTCTGACGTTCAACGGCGCGGGAGACTTCGAGCCCGATAACCGGGCGGGGAAAAATCTACATTTTGGCATCCGCGAGCATGCAATGGCTGCAACTGTGAACGGGCTCTCGCTCTCCAAGCTCCGCGCTTTCGGCGCAACCTACGTCATCTTCAGCGACTACGCGCGGCCAGCGATCCGGTTATCGGCTTTGATGGAACTGCCTACCATATTTATCTTCACGCACGACGCGATGGGTGATGGCGAAGACGGCCCGACCCATCAGCCGGTAGAGCATTTGGCATCATTGCGGGCTATTCCCGGCTTAGTCACTCTGCGGCCCGGCGATGCCAACGAGGTCGTCGAAGCCTACCGCTACATGATGCAGCTACGTCATCAGCCGTCTGTACTGGTGTTGTCACGCCAGCCACTGCCGACTCTCGACCGACGAAAGTACGCCCCAGCGTCCGGAGTCGCGCGCGGAGCCTATGTGCTCGGTGACGCTCCAACAGAAAACCCTGAAGTGATTGTTATCGGATCGGGTAGCGAACTCAGTCTCGCCGTGGACGCCCACGAGAAGCTCGCCTCTGAGGGCATCCGATCGCGCGTCGTATCCATGCCGTCCTGGGACATATTCGAGCATCAGACACAGGAGTATCAGGATGAAGTCCTGCCGCCGCAGGTGACGGCGCGCGTCGCGGTGGAGCAGGCATCGACTTTTGGATGGGAGCGATACATCGGCAAGTCGGGGCGCATGATCGGCATGAAAACGTTCGGGGCGTCCGCGCCGCTGAAAGAACTCCAGAGAAAGTTTGGCTTCGAACCGGACCGAGTGGTCATTGCTGCCAAGGAATTGCTCGGCAGGTAATAGAATGTTATTGCATCCCCGAGCACAGTGACACAAGCAAGCAGCCAAGGCCGGAGTTCTCCCCTGGGAGCGACGCTTTCTCTTGGAGGGGCAAACTTTAGCGTCTATTCGAAGCATGCAACGGCGATCGACTTGCTCCTCTTTGATTGCGTCGATGATGCTCGGCCCGCGCGTGTGATCCGCATCGATTCTTCAAGCAATCGGACGTATCACTACTGGCACGTATTCGTGCCGGAAGTGAGAGCGGGACAGATCTACGGCTATCGAGTTGAGGGGCCCTACGATCCTTCGAGCGGAATGCGATTCGATCCTGCTAAAGTGCTCCTCGATCCCTATGGACGCGGCACGGTTGTTCCGAAGAATTACAGTCGCGACGCTGCCCGGCAGGAGGGCGACAATTGCGCAACCGCTATGAAGAGTGTGGTCGTTGATCCGCGTGCGTACGATTGGGAAGGCGACACGCCGCTCAACCGGCCTTCGTCTCAGACGATCATCTACGAAATGCATGTGCGCGGTTTCACCCGCCATCCGAGCTCCGGCGTTGCGCAGCAAAAACGCGGTACTTTTGCGGGGCTGGTCGAGAAAATCCCGTATCTGCCCGATCTCGGTGTGACTGCAGTCGAACTGATGCCGGTCTTTCAGTTCGATCCTCAGGATTCTCCACCGGGCCTGGTCAACTACTGGGGCTATGCGCCCGTCGCATTTTTTGCGCCGCATCAGGCGTACAGCTCGCGCCAGGACCCGCTCGGCCCACTGGACGAGTTCCGCGACATGGTCAAGGCGCTACACCGCGCAGGCATCGAAGTGATTCTCGACGTTGTCTTCAACCACACGGCAGAAGCTGACCATAGCGGCCCAACACTGAGCTTGCGTGGCTTGGACAACAGCACGTACTACATTCTCGACAAAGACCGCGCGCGCTATGCCGATTACAGCGGCACCGGAAATACCCTCAACACCAACCAGTCTATCGTTCGCCGGATGATCGTGGACAGCCTTCGTTATTGGGTCGAGGAGATGCATGTGGACGGCTTCCGATTCGATCTGGCGGCGATCTTCGGCCGCGATGAGTCAGGCGAATTGCTGCGGAATCCGCCGGTATTGTGGGACATTGAATCGGACCCGGTGCTTGCCGGAACCAAGCTCATCGCGGAGGCGTGGGATGCGACCGGCCTCTACCAGGTCGGTAGCTTCATCGGAGATAGTTGGAAGGAATGGAATGGGCGGTTCCGAGACGACGTGCGGAGTTTTTTCCGTGGGGAAGACGGTCTTGTGGGACGTTTCGCTGATCGCTTGCTAGGCAGCCCGGCAATTTACAGTCATAAAGAACGCGAGGTTGAGCAAAGTATTAACTATGTGACGTCTCATGACGGCTTCACACTGAATGACCTCGTTTCCTACAACCAAAAGCACAACGAAGCAAATGGCGAAAACAATGGCGATGGTGCCAACGACAACCGAAGCTGGAACTGCGGCGTTGAAGGTCCTAGCGATGATCCCGCTGTGGAGAAGCTCAGAAACCGGCAAGTGAAGAACTTTTCGGCGGTAACGATGTTGTCTGCGGGTATGCCTATGTTTCTGATGGGTGACGAAACGCGGCGCACACAATACGGGAACAACAATGCCTATTGCCAGGATAACAAAACCAGTTGGTTCGATTGGACGCTACTCGCAAAGCATGCAGATGTGCATCGGTTCGTGACCCAACTCCACGCGCACCGGGTTTTTCGAGATCTGGAGCCTGCCGGCCAGCGCGTTTGTCTGACACACCTCCTGCGCGCGGCGAACCTCACGTGGCACGGCGTGAAGCTTAGCCAGCCCGACTGGGGCGAGTCTTCGCACAGCATTGCGTTCACCCTGGAAGTCCCGCGGGAAAAGATGCTCTTTCACATGATATTGAACACTTATTGGGAGGCGCTCGATTTCGAGCTGCCACGGGTGGACAAGACAAGTGAAAACCCATGGCATCGCTGGATCGACACAGCCCGCGACTCCCCGCATGACATCGTACCCTGCGAGACAGCAGACTCGGTTCCCG
>DATACQ010001033.1:0-2773 GCA_036258955.1 Binatia bacterium | reverse complement strand
AGTGAACATCTCTGCTGTCACGACGAGCACTTTTACCTCGGCTGACCCGGTTACACATTGGCCCCGCGTCACGGCTCGTGGTAAGTCATACCCCCTGGGCGATGGAGGCGGAGTACCTGCGGTGGTCGATCGGGACACTTTCCAGGCCGGGATAGATGCACTGCGGGTTCGCGAGAAAGATCACACACGAGAAGGCGCTGACTTCGTTCCTGGACCACAGCGACTGGCGCCTGCGATCGGGAAGTAGGGCGAGCGGCTCGATAGGAAGTTAGCAAAACGCGTAAACGGCGCGTGGTTACTGGGACGGGCGGGCCGGCAGCGGCGCTGGGCCGGAAAGGCGCTTGAAGAGTTCGATGGTCTCGGCTTCGCGCGGCAACTCGCGGAGTTGTGCTTCGAACTCCTCCCAGGTTAGCGTCATGGCGGGCTCCGAAGTGAGTTTCTCGTAGGCTTTGATGTACTCCGGATCGGCAAAGGTTCTGCGCATGGCTTCACGCAATATTTTAACGTTCTCCGGCGGCGTGCCCGGCGGCAAGACAAAGGGCTGACCCGTGTCGCGCGCGCCGCGAAAAAGCTGGATGAGACGGCGGTCTTGATTGGAGCGAGCGAAACTCTCGATCTCGGGGAGTTTGCCGAGCCTGCGATCGGGGTGTTTGAAGCCCTTGGGGATATCCATGGTGGCGTGAACATGCACCAGATCTTTATCTAACCAATGAGCGTTGCGGGTCAGTAAACTGTCCAGGATGCTTACCCGGGCATCGATTTCGTTTCTTTCCAAAGCAAAGTCGATCTCCCGCGGCGTATAGCCGGTGACCAAACGCGGCTCTTTCATGTCCAGCATGTAGGCGAACAGCCGGGCCATGGTGTAGAGGCTGTGGCCGACCGATGGCGCGCCGATGCGCACACCGCGCGCCGCGCTCAAAGTTTCCCGACTGTTGAAGCCCGCGGGCTTGCGCGTAACAAAAGCATAGGGCGCATAGCGCGCATGGGAGCCGAGATAAATGAACTTGTCGAGATCATAGAGTACGTCTTTGTCGCCGAAGATCGTGCCCTGCACCATGCCGGTGATCATGGCGCCAACAGTCAGACCATCGGGCCGAACCGACGTGTACATGTGATTGGCCGCCTTGCGTCCGCCCGCGCCGGGCATGTACTGCATAACGATGTTAGGGTGGCCGGGGATATGTTTTTTCAAGACCGGAATCACTGCGCGGGTGCGCAGATCACCGGCACCGCCGGCGTCAGTGCCGCTCACGAGAAGAAGATTCTTTCCTTCATAGAATGGCGTCTGGGCCAGTGCCATGGGTGCCAAGACGATCCACCGCGCCAGCAGAAAAAAAACGGTAAACACGATGATTTGCAGTCCGTGTTTGTTATCCATTAGCCACTGAGCTCCCACCAGTTCCTATCCGGGTCGCTGAAGATAAAGCTGGTTTTGCCGTCAATGGTGTCGAGCTCGCCGAGTTCGGTGATACCGGCGGCCGCGCCGTTGATCGAGAATTCGCGGTGCGCTTGCTCGACTGCCGCGCCTGAATCCATTTGCAGAGTGAAGCGGTTCACCGGCGCGAGATATTGCCGCGGGCTGCGTTTCAAGACGACGATGTACCAGGGCGCCGCCGCGTGCTTGATATACTGGGCGTTGTTGAATCCCGCCAAAATCTCCAGTCCGAGAACCTCGGTGTAGAATTGCCGGCTGCGCTCGATGTTGTCGCACTGCAGCGTGCCGTGAGTGAATGCTTGCGGCAGGTAGCCTCGCTCGGATAACCGCTCGTCGGCGAGCGGCTTTTCCCAATGGCCGGCGGTGTGGGCACGGCCATGCTGCGCGCCACCGGGATTGTAATATTCGATTTCCAAGTGATTGCCGCCGGGCTCGCGAAAATAGATCGAGTAAGCGAAATGCGCGCTCTGCGGCTTAGTGATCTTGCTGAGGCCGTATTTCTCCTTGTTAGCTTCGAGGTATTTCCAGGCTGCTTCCACCTCCTCATGGTGAGCCACGCGAAAGCCGTAGTGATTGTCGAAACCCTTTTCCGGCGCGTCAGGTCCCCCTTCATGGACGATCAGGCGCCACTCCGTGTTCGGGTGCTTGAGTGTGGCTACGCTTGCGGTCCGGTCGACGACCTCCATGGCCAACAGATCGGTGAAGACCGGCAGAGTTTCCGTAAACGAGCGGCACTCGTAATGGCCGGCCACAAGACCGGTGGTCTTCAAGAGGGGCATGTCATTCTCCTGTGAGGAAGCTTATCGCCGTCCAGCCGGGAACAAAATACCAACGCGCCGCAGCGGGCGCAATGCCGTCGGATGAAGAGGAAAAAGCTCACCGATCTAACCAAGGTGTGCGCCGCGGTTTGTCGTGCATCGGGACGGTGTGTTGTGGTACTCATGCATGAAAGAAAGGAGACAATCAATGACGCTGCCTTTAGAACGTTTCCGCATGCTCGATCTGACCCGGTTAGTGCCGGGGCCGATGGCGACGTGGATGCTGGCCGACCTTGGGATGGATGTGCTGAAGATTGAAGACGTCGCTGATCGGAGTGCGTACCGCGATCAGCAGGCGGCACGTTGGTCGAGAGAAAATTTCAGTGCTAATCAGGAGGCGAGCGAGAAAGAGGCGCGGGCGAATGCTTGGGATCATACACACCGGAACAAGCGGAGCATTGCCATCAATCTGCAAAAGCCGGAAGGCCAGGCGATCCTTCATCGACTGGTCAAAGACGCGGATGTTTTCTTCGGTTCATTTCGTCTCGGCGTTTACAAGCGGCTGGGGGCGGACTACGAG
>DATACQ010001032.1:0-2578 GCA_036258955.1 Binatia bacterium | reverse complement strand
AAAAATGGGCCGGTTACCTGAGATCAGCCGCGAGGAGCTCAGCTCGGCAAACCAAACGCTTTGGGACCGCGTCATGAGCGGGCGCAGCGCTGGTGCGGGACCTTACGGGGCGTTGATGCACGTACCCGAGATGGCGGAGTGTTTTTCCGCGCTTGAGGCATATTTCCGCGATCACGGCACGCTTACAAAAACCGACAAGGAAATAATCATTCTGGCAGTCGCGCGCGAGCTTGGCGCGCGCTTTCCCTGGAGCCGTCACGAGATCCGGGCGCGGCAGGTGGGAGTGCGCAGCGAAGCCCTGGAGACGCTGCGCGCCAACGGTCCCGTAGACGCGCTGACTGTCGATGAAAGGACGGTCATAGAGCTGGCGCGAAGTCTCGTGAGGGAACGCAAACTCTCGGATGAACTGTTTGCCCGTGCTCAGAAGGAACTTGGCACCGGTCCGCTGGTGGAAGCGGTCGGACTGGTGGGTCATTATAACTTCATCAGCATGGTAGCCAAAACTTTCGATCTGAATGTGCCGCCGGGCACGGTGACGTTTTAGGGTAAAACCCGGCCCGGAATACTGGAGTGATGGAGTTATGGAACGATGGTGCCGAGCAATACTCCAGTACTCCATTACTCCAAGACACTTCATTGCGGCCTTTGTGAGTTCTTCCAGCAGCTGGTTGGTTATTGGAATTGGAGTTTCAAAAGGAGATAAGTATGGGCATGCTCAAACTCGACGCGGTGGTGCACTGGTCGATTCCTGTGAACAATCTTGAGGAAGCGGAGAAGTTTTACGGCGAAATACTGGGGCTGGAACATGTCGGTCGCTTGGCGAACTCGCCTATGTCGTGTTTCAAACTCGAAAACCACAATATTCTTCTTTGCCAGCGCCGCGAGCCGCTTACACGGACGGTAGAGCAGGATGGCCGCTTACATCATGCTTTCGATGTAAGCCCCGAAATGTTCAACAAGGCTTGCAAACTTTTCCGCGACCTTGGGATTCAAATACACGAGCCGGTGGATTATCGTCCTGGAGGGTTTTTCACCGGCCGCCAGCTTTTTGTCCTCGATCCGAGCGGCAACCGCATCGAACTGCGCGACCCAAGCTGGAAGGCCGGTATGCCGACGCCGACGTATGACGAGATCTGCGATTCACAAGCGGATTGAGGGCTACGGTTTGGCGCCTGGGAGTATGCATCGAGGAACTTTTTGGATGATCCTGCTGCTCGCAGCCGCTTTGATGAGCGGATGCCAGCTGGTGGGGCGCTCCCGAGACGGAGTTCGCTCGGTGGATCATAGAGTGCCGCATGTATCTACCGTCCCGGCGAACAAGGGGCAACCTGTACAAATTTTTGTTCGAGAAACAACGGCGGCGAGCGTAAGCGCCATGCCGCGTCCCGTTGTGCTGATGGTGCATGGCGAATTCTCGCCGTCGACGATAGCCTTCGACGTAAATCACTCGAGCTACAGCTGGATGTCTTATCTGGCGCGCGCCGGGTTTGATGTCTTTGCCATGGACCTGACAGGATACGGCAGATCGGCTCGTCCTAAGATGAACGACCCGTGCAACGTTGGCCCGGCGCAACAAAAAATGTTGATGCCGAAAACTCTTAAGGAGCCATGCACGCCTTCGTACGGGTATCAGTTGGTAAACCGCGAAAGCGAGCATGACGAACTGGATCGAGTCATAGAGTACATTCGGAAGTTGCGCGGGGTATCAAGGGTGAATCTGTTGGGGTGGTCGCGCGGCGGTTATCGTATCGGCACCTATACCATCCAACACCCGGAAAAAGTCGACAAACTGGTAATCTTTGCGTCTTCGAATTATTCCCGGCAAAACCCCAGCGCACCACCCTCGGAGATTCCTCGGCCAGGTTTCCCGATGACGATCGAGAGCCGCGAGGTGGCGGAGCAGGAATGTTGGCTGCCGTCTGCCAAGTGCGCTGATCAGGTTGAGCCAGGAATCCCCAACCGTATTTGGCGGCTCAGAAAGCAGACCGATCCCGATGGAATGACGTGGGGCCCTGGCGTGATGCGCGCGCCGACAGGCACCTACTGGGGCTGGAATGCCGCAGAGGCCAAACGCATCAAGGTTCCAACACTAATCATAGTCGGCGAGTTCGACCCATTGGAGGCGTCGAACAGGGAACTTTACGAGGATCTCGGGGCGGAAAGTAAAGTTTTCGTAAGCATCGCCTGCGGGTCTCACTTTGCAGTTTGGGAAAAAAGCCATACTTTGCTGCACGAAGCGTCGCGCATGTGGCTTACCCGTGGCTCGTTCAACGGCGCGACTCGTGGCGAATTCAAGATGAGCCTGGGGAACTAAACACAGTTGTATCGATCCGGAATATGGTCCGGGTAGCTGCAGATCAGGAGGATGGCTATGAAACGAGTTGGTTGTGGCTACTCACAGCCGGCCGACGTCATCGCATCCAAGAAAAAAGTCATGGAGTAGCGGCTGTGCAGAATTGAAACGTTCCGCCGTGAATTGAACTCGAAAACGGAAACCGAAACTAACCTGTTGACAGCGCGACCTGTCGTTTGTAAGCAAATCTCAACGCGATGAGCTGCGCGAGCGCTGACCGGAGGG
>DATACQ010001031.1:0-2602 GCA_036258955.1 Binatia bacterium | reverse complement strand
AAGGCTCGCCAGGTGGCGGAATTTCGACAGGGCAAGCAGCGCGAGACCGAACTAGTCAAGAGCAGCAAGGTGTCCCTGGAAGAGCTCTACGATCAAATCAAAACCGGCGACGTCAAGGAGCTGCGGGTGGTACTCAAGGCTGACGTGCAAGGCTCCGTGGAAGCGATTTCTGACGCGCTTGGCCGCATGTCCAGCAACGAAGTAAAGCTGCGGGTGATCCACGGATCGGTGGGCGGTATTACGGAGAGCGACATTATGCTCGCGGCTGCGTCCAATGCCATTGTGATCGGTTTTAACGTTCGGCCGGAGTCCAAAGGCGCCGCGCTCGCCGCGCGCGAAGGCGTCGATGTTCGTCTCTACACAATCATCTACGAAGTCGTGTCGGATATACGGGCGGCTATGGAAGGCCTGTTAGAACCCACTTTCCGGGAGCAGATTCATGGCCGTGTGGAGGTGCGCCAAACATTTAACATTCAGGGAGTGGGCACGATTGCAGGCTGTTATGTGACCGAGGGCAAAATACAGCGCGGTCACTCGATACGACTCACGCGCGATCAGGTGGTTGTCCATGAAGGCAAGCTGGCCAGTCTCAAACGTTTTAAAGATGATGTGCGCGAGGTGGCTGCCGGCTACGAGTGCGGGTTGAGCATCGAGGGATTTCAAGACATCAAGCAGGGCGACGTCATCGAAGCCTACGAGCGCATTCCTGTGGTGCGGCGGATCGCGCCCGTCGGCGCCGGGCGTGAGTCGCAGCGGGTGACGGCGGCAGAAACCCGTTAATCATTTTCAGCCTGTACGGCTATGATTGTGGGGGTTCTCAAGCTCACTCTCCGATTGCCGGAAAATCATTCGCTCAAGGGCAAGCGCGGCGTCATCAAACGCATCCAAGCGCGCGTCTCGGATCGCTTCAACATTGCCGTTGGAGAGTGCGGCGATCAGGATCTTTGGCAAAGCGCGGTCCTGGGCTTCGCGGTCGTCGGCAGCAGCGAGCCGGTGGTGCAGGCGACGTTACAGAACGTCGTAGAGTTTGTCGACGGCACGGGTCTCGCCGAACTAGGGGAGACCAGCAGCGAAATTATTCACTGCTAGAGGCGCTGCCGCGAGCTCGCTCCAGCTCCCGGTTCTTTACTCCTGCCGCTCGTTATCATGGATTATCAGCGTTCCGACCGCATCGCCGATCTGCTCGTAGAATTGATCTCCGAGCTCCTGAGCCGCGAGATTCGCGATCCGCGGGTGCGCGGCGTAACGATCACCGGCGCCAAATTGACGAAAGATCTGAAGCTCGCCCGCGTCTACTTCAATCTGCTGGGCGGTGGCGAGGGGCGTACGAACGTGCTTGCTGGACTGCGCAGCGCCGCCGGGTTTATCCGCTCACGAGTAGCGAAAGAACTCAAGCTCAGGTTCGTGCCGTCGATTGAATTCTTCTATGATGAAACCGAGGATCAAGCCCAGCGAATCGCCGAGCTTTTGAAGAAAGCCAAAGAGTAGCAGGCCGCCTCACGCCGGCAGTTCAAGCTTCAACGTCCAGCCGTTCAGTACGGTGGCAACGATTGGAACGAACGAACAGTCGCATCGTGGCCGCCACCCCGAGCTATTCGTCGGCCATTCTCGTGAAATAAATCTGGCCAGCAGTCCTGTCCATCTTGCTCTCTCAGGTTAACGAATCGCCATGCGAAGCGGTATTCTTCTCATCGATAAACCCGAGGGCCCCTCGTCGGCGCAAATCGTCCATAAGGCCAAGGTGTCCCTGGGTGCCAGAAAGGTCGGTCATCTTGGCACTCTCGATCCTTTCGCGTCGGGATTGCTGCTGTTGGGGATCGAGGAAGGCACCAAAATAGCGGACGTCTTTCTGAGCGCCTCGAAGAGCTACCGCGGCGTTATGGTGCTTGGAGTCTCGACGGACTCACAGGATGCCACCGGCAAGGTTCTCGAGACCCGGCCGGTGCCGGCGCTCGATGGCGCGCGTCTTGCGCGCTTAGCACAACAGTTCACCGGCGATTTAGAGCAGGTGCCGCCGATGTTTTCTGCTTTGAAGAAAGACGGAGTTCGTCTGTACCGTCTCGCTCGGCAGGGCCAAGAAATAGCGCGCGCCGCGCGCGCCGTGCGTGTTGAGTCACTAACTCTGCGCCAGCTCGGCGCAGCGGAAATCGAGTTAGACGTGACTTGTTCGAGCGGCACCTACGTGCGCACGCTGGCCGCGGATATGGGCGCGGTGTTGCGTTGCGGCGCCCATCTGAAGTCCCTACGCCGGCTCTCCTGCGGCCCCTGGACGATCGATAAAGCGGTTACGCTCGAGGCGCTTGAACGGCCGCGGGCTATTTCCGATCAAGCGTTTTTGCCGCTCGCGGCCGCCCTTGGCCATATCCCGTCGGTAACTTGGGACCATCGCTGGATCGCGAGATTGCGCATGGGGCAACAGGAGGTTTTAGGCCAACTCACTAGGCCGTTAGCCCGCGAAAATCTCTTGCGCGTTCTCGATACGCGAGGAAATCTCGTCGCCCTGGCACAGTGGAGCGAGGCCGGATGGCGGCTTGCGCGGGTGTTTCGCGAGTGAAAGGACGCTTTGTTGACATGGCTGTGGCGATTCAGATAGGTTTTTATT
>DATACQ010001030.1:0-2773 GCA_036258955.1 Binatia bacterium | reverse complement strand
CCAGGACGTTGGTTCGGGAGGAACTAATCCGAGGATGGGTTTTACGGCCATCGCCATCTGAACCATGAGCTTGCCATACTCTTCGTAAGCTTCGGCGTCGATCGGCGAGTGGCGCGCGATTTCACGCCGCGTGCGCGCGTGGTCGCCACAGCGGAACAGGTAGTCACCGTCGGGCATCGGCGTAAATGTGCTGTCCAGCGGAATGATTTCGAGATCGTATTTCGGCAACTCAAGCTCGCGTATGACTTCCGGCCGGAGAAGACTGACGACGTATGAACATACCGAATACTTAAAGCCCGGGTAAATCTCTTCAGTCACTGCCGCGCCGCCGAGCACATGGCGCCGCTCCAGGACGAGAACTTTTTTACCGGACTTGGCGAGATAAGCCGCGGCGGTAAGACCGTTGTGGCCGCCGCCGATGATGATGGCATCGTAAATTGTGGGCATTGCTTAAACGTTGATATTTGGTAATTTCATCTGCGAAGTCAACGAGACATTGTCGCTCTCGGCCAACCCTCAATCACAAACATGCCTGTCGGAACCGCCTTTCACTCGCGCACGTCACAGCTGTGCGTCAGTCAGAGCTGGCGGAACTGGTCGGGATATCTGGTAGCGAGTTCGTACGAGACGGTGCACGATTACGAGTACCACGCCATCCGTAATACGGCTGGGCTAATCGACATTTCACCGCTGTACAAATACGACGTTCGCGGCAAAGACGCGGTGAGTCTCGTCAACCGCGTCATGACCCGTGATGGGGCGAAGTGCGCCGTGGGGCAGGCGCTCTACGGCTGTCTCTGTGATGGCGCGGGCAAGGTTATTCAAGACGGCACCGCTTTCAGGCTGGGCCAAGATCACTTTCGCTTCCACCTCGCTGATCCAAGCTTGCGCTGGCTCAAGCTCAACGCGCTAGGCATGAGTGTCGAGATTCAAGAGCGTTCTGAGGAAATCGCCGCATTAGCTTTGCAGGGGCCCAACTCCCTTCAAATACTACAGCAAGTCGCGGATATAGATGTTAGCCGGCTCAGATTCTTTCGCCTCAGCAGCGGCAAAATACTGGATAATCCGGTATGGGTTTCGCGTACCGGTTACACTGGCGATCTCGGCTACGAAATTTGGCTGCGCTCCGACCAGGCCGAGCGCATCTGGGATATTCTCATCGCTGCCGGTAAAAACTTCGGCATCAAGCCGGCCGGCATGCTCGCGTTGGACGCGGCGCGCCTCGAGGCCGGTTTCATTCTACTGGAGGTTGACTACGTTGGGGTGGAGAAAGCATTGATTCCGTCACAAAGATATTCACCGTACGAAATCGGCCTCGGCTGGACCGTGGATCTGAAAAAGGAGCACTTTATCGGTTACCAGCCGCTCTTGGATGAAAGCCGGAACGGCCCGTCGCGGCAGATCGTGGGACTGGAAATCGACCTTCAGGTTTATGAAAAACTCTTTCAAAGCGCCGGCCTTCCCCCAGCTATCCCGTTGACAATCTGGCGCGGCGGCGTGCCGGTTTATCGGAATGGTAAACAAGTCGGTCAAGCAACTACCGGCGGCTGGTCACCGAGCTTGAAGAAATACATCGCTCTGGCGACGGTGCAAAAACGCAGTAATGGAATCGGTTCCCGAGTGGATATGGAAGTGACGGTGGAATACCAGCGTAGGATCGTCCCCGCAACCGTGGTCAAGCTGCCGTTCTTTGATCCGCCGCGCAAACGCGCGGTGTTCGCGAAAGCATCCGAAACAGCGAGAACTTGAAAGCCCACCAAGGGAGTTCAACTTCGCCTGTTGAGTTCGTCGCTACGCTTGCGTCTTCAGTTTACATCTTGGAGGTGAGGGGAGTCCGGTGGCGCAGTTGCGCCATGCGCTGCTCGCGTTCGCGCATGAAGCGTTGCAACTCCACGCCCGCAAGATGCTCGCTTCGGGGTATTTTAGTTCCAAGAAAATTGATTTTTTTCTTGCCGTGAAGAAACTCGAAATGCAAATGCGGGCCGGTGGCGTGACCGGTTTGACCGACGAATCCGATCACATCCCCGGCATTAACTTGCGCGCCTTTACGGATGCCGCGCGCGATGCGCGAGAAATGTCCATAGCGAGACGAGTAGCCTCCCGCATGGCTCACTTCGACAAGATTGCCGTATCCCGGACGCCATCCACTGAAGCTTACCTTGCCGCTGCCAATGGCAACCACGGGCGTGCCCGCGGGCGCGGCATAGTCAATGGCTTGGTGCGGCCGCAGAATCCTGGAAATTGGATGCCGGCGCGCCAAGCTATAGGGCGAGGATATTCGCGTAAAGCTCAGAGGCGCGCGCAAAAACGCATTGCGTAGCTCGTTTCCTTGCTCGTCATAGTACGAGCCTTTGCCATTCTTTAAGACGAAATAAAACGCGCTATGGGTTTTGCCATCGGCCTCCAAATGAGCCGCCAGCACTCGGCGCGGCATCTGCCGGCCATCGGCGTAGCGGATCTCTTCCAAAAGCGCAGAAAAATCATCTCCACGATTGAAATCGGAAAAGAAATCGATGTCATACTTGAAGATGTCTTCGAGTTCCGCAAGTTGCTCCGGCGCCAGTCCGGCGCTGAGGCCGCTCTCGTAGAGACTATCTTCTATAGTCCCGGAGATGACCCGCGTTAACCTCGTGGACGGTATGTCTTCGCGCTCTACGCTCCATCCTCCCGTAGTGGCTTTCGCGCGAACGATTTGGCCTTCTATCATAACCTCCATGGCTTGCACTTTTTGACTCTCGGGATCGAGGACCAATTGCACAATCTCGCCGGGGCG
>DATACQ010001029.1:0-2034 GCA_036258955.1 Binatia bacterium | reverse complement strand
CGAGAACGGCTGCACGCGCGTTCGCGATTTCGCTGAGCGAGGTCGCATAGGAGAAACGGACATGCTCGTTTGAGCCGAAGTCTTCGCCCGGAACGACGGCGACTTTCGCTTCTTCGAGGAGGAAGTCGGCGACGTCGCCGGGCGAGGTCAAAGCCTTGCGCCCAAAGCTTCTGCCGAACAACCCGCTGAAGTTCGGAAACACATAAAAAGCCCCTTGCGGCTTTAGGCAGCGAACGCCAGGGATGGCGTTCAGCCGTTGAACGATCACGTCGCGGCGCTTGCGAAACTCGCCGACCATCGCGATGACGTCATCCTGATTGCCGCGCAGCGCTTCCAGTGCGGCGGCTTGGGCGATGGAGTTCGCGTTGGACGTGCTCTGGCTTTGAATCTTTCCGGCAGCGGCGATGATATCGGCTGGGCCAATTGCGTAACCAATGCGCCAGCCGGTCATGGCATAGCTCTTGGAAACGCCATTAACGATGATCGTGCGCTCGCGCAAGGCCGGGCAAAGCTCCACCAGGTTATAAAAGCGCGCGCCGTCGTATATGATCTTCTCATAGATATCATCCGATAAAATCAAGCAGTCATGTTTTTCCAGGACCCGGCCGATGGCCAGTAGCTCATCGCGCTCGTAGGTGGCGCCCGTCGGGTTGCAGGGGCTATTGAGGATAAACACGCGGGTACGCGAGGTGAGGGCCGCCGTAAGCTGAGCGGCGCTGATGCGGAACTCGTTCCTCTCGTCGGTCGGGATAATTCTCGAGACGCCGCCGGCGAGAAGCGCCATATCGGAATAGCTAACCCAATACGGCGCAGGGATGAGCACTTCGTCTCCAGGATCGACCACCGCTTGCAGGACGTTGTAGAGCGAATGTTTGGCGCCGCAACTCACGAGCACTTGCTCTTTGCGGTAATCCAGCCCGAATTCGCGCTGGTATTTCTGCACCACCGCCTCGCGCAACGGCTCGATGCCTCTGACGTCGGTGTACTTGGTCATGCCGCTACGGAGGGCGGCGCCCGCAGCAGCCTTGATGCGCTCCGGTGTATCGAAGTCCGGCTCGCCCGCGGAAAAGTTAGCGATTTCAACGCCATCGGCGCGTAGTCTCGCCGCCTTGGCGGCGATGGCTAGCGTGACCGACGGTTTGATAGCTAGAGTTCGCTGGGCGAGTTTAGACATTTTTCTTTTGCCTCTGAAACTTTGTCGCGAGTTTCTCGAGCACATTGGCGGGGACGAGTCCGGAAACGTCGCCGCCCAAGCTGACGACTTCTTTGACCAACCGCGAACTGATATAAAATTCCGACTCGCCGGTCATCATAAAAAAAGTCTCCAGTTTCGGTTTGAGCCGGTGATTCATCATGGCCATCTGAAACTCGTATTCGAAGTCGGAAACCGCGCGCAGCCCGCGGATGATGACGGTCGCGCCTTTGCTTTCGGCATAATCTACTAACAGGCCCTGAAACGAATCCGCCTCGACCCGACCTTTTGTGCCACGGAAGACTTCCCGTACCATGTCGAGCCGCTCATCCACAGTGAAAAGCGAGCGGTCTTTCTCTGGATTGGTCGCAATCGCGATGATCACCGTCTCGAAGACGCGCAGAGTTCGTTTCACGAGATCAATATGGCCATTGGTAATCGGATCGAAGGAGCCGGGGTAAATTGCGACGCTATCACGTGGCATCGGCTGGATTCCTCGTTTCAAGATTCTCTTCTCGCTGCCATCTGTAAAACGAAAGCAAGGTATCGCCGTAGCGCCGCCGGTCGCGTAGGACCAGGTCCCCATAAACATCCGCCGCTCGGTCGCGGACGCTGTGCTCGGCGACAATAACGCCGTCGTCGCGCAAAAGCGAACTTTCGGCAATCATCCTCAACGCGCGCTCGACCAGCCCCTGCCCGTAGGGTGGATCGATAAAAATGAGGTCGAAATTCGTACGTTGGCGCTCCAAACTCCGCAAAGCGCGGTCCGCCGGCATGTTGAGTAAACGGCAGCGATCCGCAACGCCAAGCGTGTGCAGGTTCTCCCGAATAACGCGCGCTGC
>DATACQ010001028.1:0-3865 GCA_036258955.1 Binatia bacterium | reverse complement strand
GATGCCGAGGCAAGCCGCGGCGACTGACCCTGGAGACATGATTGTTTCTCGACGCTTTTCAGTTAAAGACTTGTTTACAGTATCGCTGATTTTCTTCATTCCGCCTTCTCCGTGGCCAATCTCATGTTGCGCTCCACTTTTTTCTTCGTGCCAAACACATCGATCTCGAACTCTTCTATGATAAGTCCAGCCGGTTGAATTCTTTTGACTTTGCCCTCGTTGGCGCCGATCGGCGTCCCCGCCCTAACGACGTAGCCGAGACCGGCGGCATCTTCGACGATCGCATTAGGCTGTTTGATGTCCCAAATCACGCCCACGAGCTTGAGTTGCCCGAGCTCATAGCGTTCCAGGGGCGAACGAGGCGCAGGCCGCGGCCCAGCGACCGGACGGTTCAGAGTAAAAGGGCGAAAGGGGTCACGCTTACTTAAAACCGGACCCACCGGTGCTTTCGATTCATTTTCCTTGTCGGGTGTCGGGGCGATTTCGCCGGTGAGCTTCGCGGTTTTCTCCTCACCGCCCGCAAGCCCGAGCTTTGCGCCGACGCTCTTGCCGAGCGCGTGCAGTGTTTTGCCCATAGCCTCGGGCGCCGACCTTAGCTTGTCCACCGCATCTTTTGACTTCTGCGATGGGATTTCTGTTTTCTCCTGTGCCCCGGCGGAAGCCGCCAAGCACAAGGGAATGACCAGCCATGCAATTTTGCTCAAACGATTAAACATAGTCGTTACTTCTTCGCGGCTTTCGCTTTCTCCTCTGCGAGTCTTTTCCGTTCCGCCTCGTCTAGGAAGCGGTACGTGGTTGCCAGAGTCGAGATCTCAAGACCTATTTGGTCGCCGCTGATTTTTGGATTTTTGAAATCGATGTTGTCGATGTTGACCAAACGATTGAATTTGCCAACCTCTTCGAAGAAGGTTACCGCGCTGTTGAATCCTCCCCGGACGACAATGTCCACCGGAATCTCCGCATAAAATTCCTTGAAATTTTCGGCACGCGGACGAAACAGGATTATCTCGAGACCGGCTTCCCGCGCCTTGGTCGAGATATTGCTCAGCAGGTCGGGGATCTCTCGACGATCGGGAAGCTGTGCAATCACCATTTTTAGTTTGGCGTCCCACTCTCTGAGATCGCGCTCGAGCTTCGCCAGATCGGCCGCGATCTTTTGTTTTTTGTTTCTGTCTTCCCGAACCTTGTCGGCTTCTTCGGTCAACCGGGCGATTTGATCGGCGCTCGGCTGGTATACATAGAAAAAGCCAAGCGCCAGCAGCAAGACAATCGCGCAGGCAAGAATGCCGATCTTTTGCGGGCGCGGGCGATTTAGAATCTGGTCAAGAAAATTATTCATGGATGCGCTCGGTTAGTTACTTTTCGGCGCAGGGGCTTTCGCCTGCGCAGTGTTCGTTTCCGCTTGCGCCAGCACGGGATTATATTGAAGCCGCGATTTGATCGAGAACCGCTTTGGCGCCACGCCCGGTTGATCAGATTGGGTGGTTTCAACGAGCTCGGTGTCCTTGAAATACGCGTGGGAGCCGAGCGCCTTCAAGAATTCCGCAATCGTCTGATTGTCCGTTGCCACCCCGGTAATCGTCAGGTTGCCCCCTACTTCCTTGAACTGGGTCAGCCAAAGCGGCCCCGGCGTCGCCGCTGAAAGGCTCTGCATCACCCGCACGGGACCGGATTTCTTTCGATCGATATCTTCAATGATGTGGTGCTTGGTTTTGACTTCTTTGATTTTGGCCTGCAGGTCCAACACGCCCTTAGCCTTGACGTTAAGCACGGCTAACTCGGCGCGCAGGGACTCGAGTTCATTCTCCAGACCGGCGATGCGGCTAAACTGCACGATGTAGACACCGGCTATACTGGCCAATGTGAGACCCAGGCAAACCGCGCCAAGAGTCAACTCGCGACGGCGGCTGACTTCGGCTTTTATTTCTTTGACCGGCAGCAGGTTAATACGAATCATTTGTCACCGGGCCTCCGAATGGCTAGTCCCACTCCCACGCCAAACTGCGATGCGGATTCTTGCAAATACTCGAGGTTCACTTTTCTATCGAGCTTGAAGCCGCGAAATGGATCCGCGAGCTTTACCGCCACCCCGAGCTTCTCTTCGAGCACACCCGCCAGGCCTCGGAGCCGCGCGCCACCGCCGCTCAGATAAATCGTTCGGATGCCGTCTTCCGCAGCAATGGCGCCGTATAAACTCAACGTGCGCCGAATATCCTCCGCCAGCGCTTCCGAGGTCGGGCGCAGCAGCTCCTCAAGTTCCGCGTAATCTTCACCATTAAGCTTGCCCGTTATTTTGAGCTTTTCCGCCGCTTCGCTGGAAAGCTGCAAGCTGCGGCGCAAACTATCGGTAAACTCTTCGCCGCCCACCGGAAGGTCGCCAGTGAAGGTCGAAACACCGCTGCTTAAAACGTTGATGCTTGTGTAACGGGCGCCGATGTGAATCAGGCCGATAACTTCCCCTGGCGCCTGCGGCTCGTAGTTGGCCTCGTACATGCTTTCCATCGCAAAGTAATCGACGTCCATCACCGCAGGCTCGAGGCCCGCCTGACTTATGACTTCCGTGTAGCTTTCGACGATTTCTTTGCGTACCGCGACCAGCAGCACCTCGATCTTGCTGCCGCCCTCGAGATAATTGACGACCTGATAATCGAGATTGACGTTCTCCAGATTCTCTGGGATGATTTTGTTTGCTTCGAACTCGACGTTTGCTTCGAGCTCTTCTTCCTTTTGCGCGGGCAGCTCGAGTTTTTTCATGATCACAGAACGGCCCGGCACCGCGGCGATAACTTTTTTGGCGGTGATGCCGTTTTCTTGAATCAGCCCGCGAAGGGCGGTTATCACAGCACCGCTATCGACGATCATGTTGTTTTGCACCGCGCCGGGAGGCAAACTATGGCTGCCCGCATTAAGTAGCCGCCACCCGCTTTTTTCGGGCACCGCCTCGATCATTTTGATTGAGCTCGAGCCGATATCGAAGGCGACAAAACCGTCCTTTGCACCGCCCAACAAGCCGAAGCCAAATTTGTTTAGAAGTGAAGCCATCGTTCTCACTTAAAGACTTTGTTACTCTCGTACGTCTTCAGCCCGAGTGCCAAAGTAATTTTTCGCTTGGTTGCCATCCTACATGCCATGCCTTTTTCGATGCGTTCCAGCGTTAGCGGTGAAATACCCGCAACCCGCGCAAATTCCGCCTTGCTGATCATTTTAGCTTCGCGAAGTTTTTTCACATTATTGGGTTGCTTCATGGTCGATCGAACCTTGCGCGCGCCGCTCAACCGTATCGTAGATATCGGCCGAACCTCCAATCGCATCACTATTAAGTAGATTTAATTATGCTTAATTAAGTAATCGCCGGTCAGGTGCGTGTATTTAGCCAAGCAAGATCTCTGCCAGCGACGAAGCGGGTCGCGAGCAGCCGATACGCTCGCCCAAGGCGTTCGTGGGAATTCCTAAAGCGGAAAAAAGTTCCATGCATGAGCAAAATTTCCCGGCGTACTCTACGTCGCTATTAAAGCCGTGTTGAATCCGGATCGGCTGAGTTGGTTGCGTTTGATCATATCGGCCATTAAATAGTCCAAAGATGAACAGTTCGGCCGCCGGCTTTGCGCGAGTTGTAATCCCTTCACCGCTTGGTCAACCTTTGGTTTACTCGGTTCCCGCAGAGCTTCGGGAACGCGTCACCCTCGGCATGCGCGTTTCCGTACCGCTAGGTAAACGAATTGTCACGGGTGTCGTTCTCGAATTGCTTAAAACAACGACGCTAACCGAGGTTAAACCGATCACGGCGTTACTCGACGAAGCACCGGTCATGGATGGGGCCTTGCTATTCTTGATTCAATGGATAGCGCGATACTATCTAGTCACG
>DATACQ010001027.1:0-5173 GCA_036258955.1 Binatia bacterium | reverse complement strand
GAAAGCCGCCTGGCTCAGGCGGCTTTCGCGTCGCAAGATCCGGGTGGCCGGCCCGGCATGAGCCTCGCACCACCGCTCCATCACAGCATGGAGGCCCGACCTGATCGGAAAACTTGTAGGCGGAGATCTAACATCCAAGATCGAGAAGCAACCGCAATGATCATCAAAAAAGAACAGCTTGGGCTCACTTTCATTGCATGGGCTATAGCCCTGTGGATCAGCGCCAATAGTGCCTCGGCCGCCACGCCGCCTACGGAACAAATTCGCTCCACCGTTGACCGCGCGATTCTCGTGCTGAAAGATCCCGGCTTGAAACCGCAGGCAAAAACCAAGGAGCGACGCGAGGAGCTCAAGAAGGTGCTATTTGCCCGCTTCGACTTTACGGAAATGGCGAAGCGCGCTTTGGGAGCGGACTGGCGCCGGCGCAGTCCGCAGGAGCAGGAGGAGTTCGTGGCGCTCTTTACCGAGCTGCTGGAGCGCGCCTATGCCGACATCATCGAGTCCTACAGCGATGAAAAGATCGTTTACGTCGGCGAGCGACTAGACGGCAGATATGCAGATGTTTCAAGCAAGGTGCTCACCCGCAAGGGTGAAGAATACTCGATCAACTATAGAGCCCATCTGGTGAACGGCGAGTGGCGCGTTTACGATATCGTGGCGGAGAACATCAGCGTCGTTAACAATTTTCGCTCGCAGTTCAGCCGCGTGATCGCTAACTCTTCTTACGAAGAGCTAGTGCGCCGGCTGAGGGAAAAAGCGGATTTCGGGGCTGCCAAAAGATAATCCCGCAGAGCAATTCGACATTCGAAATTCGAATTCTGAAAATCTACTTCGTGCTCTTCGTAACTACTATCCCATGAGCTTTGCGGGAATTGCGCAAATCGTCCAAGGTTAGAGTCTCTCGGCTCGGACATTTCTCGCGCCAAGCCGCCAAGGCGCGAAGTTCGGAATTGTTATTTTTTTTACCTTTGCGTCCTTGCGCGAGAAAATCCGAGTTTGGTTGCGGCTTGGCCAGGTCTGCGCATCTTACGCTTGACCCTATATTGCGCTCGCAGTATTGGAGACGTAGACTGACGTTTTTGAGAGGAGAATCCTCATGGCAACCGTTATCGACTGGCATGCGCACCATACCGCTCCGGAGATCGCTGAACGGATCAAGGAACTAACCGGAAAGAGACCGCACATCGACAGCTACGACTCGCCCGATCTAGGCAAGCGGGTGAGGGAAATGAACGAAGCCGGCTTGGACCTGCAGCTGATTTGCCAGGGTGCTGGCGTCTACGCTGACCAGCTCCCGGCCGAACAAGCGCTGGAGATCGTCAGGCAATCCAATAATATTTTGGCAGAGCGCATCGCGCCGCATAAGGACCGTTTGCTGGGCGTAACCGCGATGTCGCTTAAAAATATTGAGGCTTCCGTAGGAGAGATCGAGAGAACCGCGGCCGAGGGCTTTCGCGCTGTCCTGCTTTACCCTCACGTTGACGGCGAGATGCTCGTGGATACCGCCGCCATGGATCCCATCTTTGCTAAGATTTCCGAGAAGAATTTGCCGATTTTTCTGCATGGCGCGGGCACCGCGCAGGATCCATCGCTGGCGCGGCTCGAAGATGGCGGCGCGGGAGTCGCCTATGCAGTTCTATCGGATGGCGAAGTCGCCGAGTGCTGCCTGCGCATGATCGCCAGCGGTCTGTTCGACCGCTACCCCAATCTCCGGATCGTCATCCGAAGCTCGGGCGGCGGTATCCCGCTTTTGCTGCACCGCTTTTTCTGGAAACACAAAGGACCGCAAGGCGAAAAGCGCTACTCCGAAATCTTTCTGGAGCATTTCTTCATCGACTGCGCCAGCTCGGATGCGCGCACCCTAGCTTTTCTCATCGACAAAATGGGCGAGAATAATATCGTGTTCGGGTCGGATTACTGTGGCGGTCTTGGACCGCTCACGAAGGCGCTGGTCGCGGTGGACGCGCAGCCCGATCCAGCGCGAGTCAAATCCTTCACCGAGCAGAACTCGCGCCGCCTGCTGCACCTTTGATGGTTTAAAGTTCAAGGTTTCGGGTTCAACGTTAGAACTCGATTTTCCATCGACTGAACTTCGAACCTAGAACTTTGACCTTGAACTCACCATGTCCTCAGCGCACGACCTGACGATCATCGGCGGCGGCATTCTTGGCCTCGCCACAGCCCTCAAAGTTCTGCAAGCCCATCCCGGCGCGCGGGTGCTGATCCTGGAAAAAGAGCTCAGCCTGGCGATGCACCAGACCGGCCACAATAGCGGGGTCATTCATTCAGGGCTTTACTACAAACCGGGTTCACTTAAAGCGCGGAGCTGTGTCGCGGGACGCAAGGAATTGCTGGTGTTCTGTGACAAGCATACGGTGCCCTACGAGATCTGCGGCAAAGTGGTCGTGGCCACCTCACCGGAAGAGTTGCCAAGGCTCGACGAATTGCATC
This sequence comes from Binatia bacterium, assembly GCA_036258955.1. GTDB lineage: Bacteria > Desulfobacterota > Binatia > UBA9968 > UBA9968 > DATACQ01. The sequence continues at coordinate 2,722 of DATACQ010001027.1, read as the reverse complement.
GGCGCGGCGTGGCAAACGGCCTTCAAGGAATCGAGATTATCGGCCCCGAGCGGCTCAAAGAGATCGAGCCCTACGCCTCTGGCATCAAGGCGCTTTATGTTCCCGAGACGGGCATCATCGATTATGTGAAGGTCGCCGGCGCCTATGCAGCCCAGATCAAGGCCGGCGGCGGCGAGATTCATACCGGATGTAAGGTCGTCGGCATGGTCGAGCGCGGTGGAGAGATCGTGCTGCAAACGACCGCCGGTGAGTACGGCGCTCGCTATCTGATCAACTGTTGCGGCCTGCAGTCGGACCTGGTGGCGCGAATGATGGACAAAAGCGACGGCGCGAGCCCGGAGGAGCACCGCATCATTCCGTTCCGCGGCGAGTACTACAAGCTGGCCCCGGAGCGTCACTACCTGGTGCGCAATCTCATCTACCCCGTGCCCGACCCCACCTTTCCGTTTTTGGGCGTTCACTTTACCCGCATGATCAAGGGTGAGGGCGGCATCGAGGCCGGGCCCAATGCGGTGCTCGCCTATGCCCGCGAGGGCTACCGCCATTCAATCGTCAACGCCACCGATCTCTGGAACACGGTCACCTTCAAGGGGTTCTGGGCCATGACCGGAAGATACTGGCGCACCGGCTTCGGCGAGCTTTACCGTTCGCTTAGCAAAGCCGCTTTCGTCCGGGCACTGCAAAAACTTCTTCCGGAAATCACAGAGAGGGATCTTGTTCCCGGTGGATCAGGAGTGCGCGCGCAGGCGGTGGCGGCCAACGGCGCGCTGGTCGACGACTTTGTCATCAAACAGAGCCGCAATGCTATTCACGTTCTCAACGCGCCTTCCCCGGGGGCCACGGCATCCCTCGCCATTGGACAAAGCATCGCCGCCATGGCGTCTGAACGCTTCCAGTTGACGCGCTAACTCCGATTTCTCTCGTTAGTTCCCACCGGCCAGGAGGCTCTGTCGTAATCCCGCCACACGCCGCTGCTGTCATGCTGAGCCAAAGCGAAGCATCGAGGATTACAAGCTATTATGAAGCCGAAAATCTTCGCCTGCGACTCATCAGAATGGCAGCCGCCGCAACACGGCGAAATAGACGGGGCTTAACGAGCTTTGAAAAAACCTGAACCATTGAAGCATCTGATGAAAACTTCAACGGCCACCGGCGAAGCGCAGGGGAAGTTGCTTTAAAAAGCAGTGTCAAATATCTTATCCGGATAAACTGATTTAGGCAGAGGTGCGCATGATCATCGAGTACAAAGGTAAACGTCCCCGGATTTCGCCGAGCGCTTTCATAGCGCCCACCGCCGTCCTTATCGGCGATGTAACGGTCGGGGATGAAGCGAGCATTTGGTGGGGCGCGGTGTTGCGCTCTGATCAGAACGCTAATCCGATCGTCGTCGGCGCCCGCACCAGCATTCAGGACAACTGCGTCATCCATTCGGGCGAAGCACCGACCATCATCGAAGAAGACTGCACCATCGGCCACGGCGCGGTCATGGAAGGGCCGCTCGTAAGGCGTGGCGCGATCATCGGCATGAACGTCACTTTGTTGGAAAACGTCGAGATCGGAGAAGAAGCTCTCATCGCGGCAGGGAGCGTGGTCACCCCGCACACCAAAATTCCGCCGCGCGTGCTGGCCGCCGGCAGTCCTGCCCAAGTCAAGAAAGAGATCGCAGGGGAAGCATTGCATTGGATCAAAATGGGATCATCCACCTACGTCAATCTTTGCAAAAGCTACATGAGCGGCGATTACACGATTGTCGGCTGAGCGAAACGGATTGGAAGGGAGCAGCAATTTGCGAATAATCTTAATGGGCCAAGCGGCTTTCGCGGAAAAAAGTCTCGACAAACTGCTGGCGCAAGGCGAAGAGGTGAGCGCCGTTTATTGCCCGCCCGATCCATCCAGCGGCAAATTCGACCCGCTCAAACAGAAAGCACTACAGCTCGGCATCCCGGTGCGCCAGCACAAGTCGTTGAAAGCCCCCGAAGTATGCGACGAGTTCTTGGCGCTCGAGGCCGATTTAGCGATCTTAGCGTACGTCACGCAAATCGTCCCGCAACAGGTCTTCAGTGTGCCGCGGCTCGGCAGCATCTGCTTTCATCCATCGCTGCTGCCCAAATACCGCGGCGCCAGCGCGATCAACTGGGCTTTAATCAACGGCGAGAGCACAACCGGCCTGACGCTCTTCTGGGTTGATTCAGGCATCGATACCGGCCCGATTTTGTTGCAGAAGGAAGTCAAAATCGAGCCGGACGATACCGCCGGCTCGCTGTATTTCAACAAAATTTTTCCCCTGGGTGTCGAGGCGATCGGCGAAGCCGTCGATTTGATTAAAGCCGGCAATCCGCCGCGGATCGTGCAAGACGAGGCGAAAGCAACCTACGACCCGCCCTGCGACGATGAGCACGCGAGGATCGTCTGGTCAAAGCCAGCTACGGAAGTTTACAACCTGATCCGCGGTTGCGATCCGCAACCCGGCGCGCACACCGAATGGCAGGGAAAGATGGTGCGGATCTTCGATGCCCGGCTCCTGCCCGGAGATGCTTCAGCGGCTCCCGGAGAAGTGATCAACATAGGGCGTGACGAGATAGTGCTGGCGCTGCGCGGCGGGACTTTAACGATCAAAAGGATGCGCGCTAATGCCGGCAAAATAACCGCCGCGGAACTTGCGCAGCAACTGGGTCTGCAGGTTGGCAGCCGGTTTGCCTAATATCGTCTCGGACATCCTTTC
>DATACQ010001026.1:0-4123 GCA_036258955.1 Binatia bacterium | reverse complement strand
GCGGAAGGCATCGGGGATACCATTCGCGTTTCGCTCGCCGCCGATCCTGTGGAAGAAGTCCGCGTCGGCATCGAAATTCTCAAAGCGCTGAAGCTCAGAAAAGAGGGCATGACGTTTGTCGCCTGCCCCTCGTGCGGCCGCGCCGACGTCGATCTCGTCGCGCTGGCGAAAGCCGTTGAAGAGCGCATGCTGCCATACCGCCATTTGAATATTCATGTCGCTGTCATGGGCTGCGAAGTGAATGGCCCGGGAGAAGCGCGCGCCGCTGACCTCGGCGTCGCAGGAGGCAAAGGCATCGGCCTCATCTTCAAACGCGGCGATGTCATTCGCAAGGTGCCCGAAGCGCAAATCGTCGAGGCCCTGATGGAAGAAGTCCAGAAGTTCGCTACTGAGAAAAGGGCCGAGCAGGCCTCGCTCGCCAAGCCTGAGTAGATCCTTTCGCCAAATCTGTCGGAGTCCGGCCACACGCCATGCGTTGGAGCAGAACCCTTATACCCACGCTTAAAGAAGATCCAGCCGAGGCTGAAGTCATCAGCCACAAGCTGCTGGTTCGCGCCGGCTTTATCCGCCAGTTAAGCCGCGGCATCTATGACTATCTTCCCCTCGCTCTGAGAGTCATTCGCAAGATCGAAACCATCGTGCGGGAGGAGATGAACCGCGCCGGCGCGCAGGAGTTGCTGCTGCCGATCGCCTCGCCGGCGGAGCTGTGGCAGGAAAGCGGCCGCTGGGAGGTGTACGGGAAAGAGCTGCTGCGCTTCAAAGACCGCCACGAACGAGATTTTTGTCTCGGGCCGACTCACGAGGAGATCATCACCGATCTGGTGCGCCGCAGCGTCAAATCCTATCGTGATCTGCCGCTCAATCTCTATCAGATCCAAACGAAATTCCGGGACGAAGTCCGGCCGCGTTTCGGCTTGATGCGTGGCCGCGAATTCATCATGAAAGACGCCTACAGCTTTCATGCCGATATCGAAGACTGCCGGCGCGAATACGAGAACATCTTTCAGACCTACAAACGGATCTTTTCCCGTTTCGGCCTGCGCTTTCGTCCCGTCGAGGCGGATACGGGGGCTATTGGCGGAAGCCAGTCACACGAATTTCAGGTGCTCGCTGACTCCGGCGAAGATGCTGTTGTGAGCTGCAATCAGTGCGATTACGCCGCCAATATCGAGAAAGCTGAAGCCAAAAACCGGCCGCCGGCCGTTACTTCGCCGCCGGAGGCAGGCAGCCTGGAAAAAGTTGCGACTCCCGGAAAGAAGAGCGTGCCGGAGGTAGCGGAGTTTCTAAAGCTTCCTCTCGATCGCTTTATCAAGACGCTGGTTTACAAAACTGACGGCAGCGACCTGGTTGCCGTCCTGGTGCGGGGCGATCATGAGCTCAATGAGACTAAACTGAAAAGTTTGCTCGGCTGCCGCGAAGTTGTGCTGGCCGACGATGCCACGGTGCGCTCGGCCACCGAAGTTCCGCCGGGTTTTCTCGGACCGCTCGGCATGAAGCTCCGCATGGTGGCCGATCGGGCCGTCGAGGGTATGACGGGAGCCGTTACCGGAGCGAACGAGGCTGATGCCCATTATATCCACGTCGATCAGAAGCGCGATTTTACTGCCGCGACGTTTGCCGAGTTGCGCTTGGTCCGGGCCGGCGACGCTTGCCCCCGGTGCACAAACGGTACGTTGGAAGTGCATCGCGGCATAGAAGTCGGCCAAGTCTTCTATCTGGGGAAGAAGTATAGCGAAGCCATGGGCGCGAAGTATCTCGATCCGGCGGGGCGCGAGAGGCCGCTTGAAATGGGCTGTTATGGCATCGGCATCAGCCGGTTAGTTGCCGCCGCCATCGAGCAAAACCATGATGCGAACGGCATTATTTGGCCTTTTCCCATCGCTCCGTTTGATGCCTTGCTTCTGCCTATAAACTACAGGGACAAAACTCTCCAGGATGTCTGTGATCGCTTATACGAACAACTCAGTCAGCTAGGCGTCGAAGTGTTGCTCGATGACCGCGACGAACGGCCCGGAGTCAAATTCAAGGATGCCGATCTCGTCGGTATACCTCTCAGGATTACCGTTGGCGCGAAAGGGTTGGAAAAGGGATGTGTGGAGCTGCGCTGGCGACGCGACGGCAAGAGCGAAGATGTGCCCATCGCCCAAGCCGCAGAACGAGTCAGCAAAGTCATCGGCGAAGCGCTGGGAATGAAGCATGGCCTCCAATCTTGAGTTGGTGCGCTCGCGCGGTTCAATGCGCGAGCGGCTGGTTATTGCCCTAGATCTCGACAGCCTCGATGAAGCGCAAAATCTCGTGCGTCTGCTCTCCGAGGATGTCGGAATGTTCAAGGTCGGCAAGCAGCTATTTACGCATGCCGGCCCGCAAGCAGTCCGGCTGATTCAGGAGTTGGGCGGCGAAATTTTTCTTGACCTTAAGTTTCACGATATTCCCAACACCGTCGCAAAAGCCGCCATTGAAGCAACGCGCATGGGCGTCAAGATGTTCAACGTGCATGCTTCGGGAAGCCTGGAAATGATGCGTTTGACAGTGAAAGAAGTGGAGCGCGTCTGCCGGCAGGAAAAACGGCGTAAGCCTATTATGTTGGCTGTCACCGTGCTGACGAGCTTGAGTCAGGACGATCTTAAGCGCGTGGGCGTTGACGGCAAGATGGAGGATCAAGTAGTTCGCTTGGCGCTCTTGACCAAAGAAGCGGGGATGGACGGCGTGGTTGCTTCGCCTCACGAAGTCGCGGATATTCGCAAAGCTTGCGGTCGCCGGTTTGTCATCGTCACTCCCGGCATCAGGCCTGCTGACGCTACTCGTAATGACCAGCAGCGGGTCATGACGCCTGCCGGCGCCATTCGAGCGGGGGTTGATTATATCGTCGTCGGCCGGCCGATCCTTGAGGCTAATAACCCGGTAAATGCTGCGCGTTCGATTGTCGCCGAAATGGAAGGGCGAGTCTAACGAACGCGGGTTCGAAGACGCGGGAGAAATCGCGGCGAGCAAAGATCTCCAAGCATTAACGCCCCTACGGTACACAAGATGCGCTTGCCAAGCGCTACACGCTAAGACCTTTCCTCGCTATTTCCACAGACGATAAAAATGATGCACCGGACCATGGCCGGACCCTACGCGGAAAGCTTCCGCAATCGCGCTGGTGATGTATTTCTTCGCCAACACAACGGCGGATTCAAGCTTTTCCCCCTTTGCGAGATAAGCCGCGATGGCGGCAGAGAACGTGCAGCCGGTGCCATGAGTATTTTTGGTCCGAATGCGCCGCGCATGGAGCTGACGGAAGCTCCGGCCATCATAAAATAAGTCCAGAGCCGGGCCGACCCTATGGCCGCCTTTGATGATGACGCTCCTTGCGCCCATCTGAACTATTTGCCGCGCGGCTTCCGAGAAATCTTCGCGCTTACTTAGCGTCATGCCTGTAAGCTCTTCCGCTTCCGCAATGTTGGGCGTGACTACAATCGCGAGCGGAATCAAAAGGGCGCGCAGAGCCGCCACAGCGTTCTTTTTGATCAAGAGGTCGCCGGAAGTTGCGACCATCACCGGGTCGACCACCAAATTCCGCAGTCGATACTTCTCAACCGCCTCCGCCACAGAAGCAATGATCGCCGCATTCGCGAGCATGCCGGTCTTGAGCGCATCCGCGCCGATATCCGCAATGACCGCTTCGATCTGCGCCGTCACGACTTCAGGAGCCAGCGCGAGCACCTTGCTCACGCCACGGGTATTCTGCGCAGTCACCGCAGTAACCGCAGAGGTCCCGTAAACGCCCAGAGCCGCGAAAGTCTTTAGATCCGCCTGGATTCCGGCGCCGGCGCCGGAATCGGAACCGGCAATTGTAAGTGCTTTACGAATACGCATGTCGCCGCAGGCAAGGATTTCTCCGCGAAGTTACTCAACGTATAGTGGGGGCCGTTCAGACTGTCAATTCACGCTTTCGAGTTGCAGATTCTTGATCTTCGCCTTGGCAGGCGGCTTGCGACCGTGCTATTTAATTTTTCACGTCCAGCGAGAGGAGCGCAAGAGGCATGGAACGATTTGAAGCGGGCAAGGATCTATCCAGACGAGATTTGATTACTACCACAGCGAGTAGCGATGGTGCGTCAGAGACGTTTGGCCCGGGAGC
>DATACQ010001025.1:0-7448 GCA_036258955.1 Binatia bacterium | reverse complement strand
GATCCCCGGACCGGGACATCGGTATTGCTGCCCTTCTGGCCGTACTTTTTACTGGCAGCTTTGCTCTTGCTGTTGCTCGAATGGTTTGTCAAGCCTCCCATGACCCATAGCGGAGGCATCACTGACTTGCGGCCAACGCATGCCGCCTGACCGGTCGAACTTATGTGGGATTACTTACCAGAACTTCCTTGGATCCAACTGATCCGGTTTGGCAAGCCCGAGCTTCTCTGGCTCTTGGCCGCATTACCGATACTCTGGTTGCGCTTTCGAAGCCAGCGCCTGGTCACTATCCTCGGTCGCTCCCTGATTGCCGGCCTCCTGATCGTTGCCTTGGCCGATCCTCAAGCAGTGACAGAACAAACTGCCTACGAAGAGCGGCTCTTCGCGTTCGATCTCTCGCGCAGCATACCGCCTGACATGCGCCGCTGGATGGAACAGTCCGCTCAAGGTGATTTGGCGCCGGCTGACACCGATAGGGTCTTCTTATTTGGGGCTGAGGCAGTCCAAACCGCTCAGTGGCGTGAGGCACTGAAGAGCGACGAGCCCGCGGCCATTGAACCCGGCAAGACCAGTCTTGAACGACTACTGAGTACCGTCTTAGCTCTCCCGCCACGGCCGCGAAGCCTGTTTTTGTTTACCGACGGATGGGAAACGGAAGGCAATGTTACTCGTCTGCTGCCGCTTATCAGCGGCTCCGGATTGAAGATTTTCCCGATTTTACCCGCTGAAGCACCCCGGATCGCCAACGTCGCCGTAACAAAACTCCTCGCGCCGAGCCATGGCAATAGCGCTGAATCGATCAATCTAAAGGCCGCGCTGGAAAACTACGGCGAGCGGGAGGTCGACGGTACTTTAGTCGTCGAGCGAAACGGCGAAGCATTGAAAACCGAACGGCTCAAGCTGAAACCGGGAAGTCATCTCTTTACATACGAGACCACCCTCCCGGAGACACCGGTCGCATCGTATCGCGCAACGTTCACACCGAGCCGCCCGGATCTCGACAACTATACGCTGGACAATCACGCGCTTGCGTCCGTGAGCGTCCGGACCAAGGCCAAGATACTGCTACTAAACGGCCGCAGCGGCGCCGGCCGCTATATGGAAGAAATCTTGAAGCGTCAGGGGTTTGAGGTAACTTCCCGCACCGTGGATGCGGCGCCGCCGCCGTCCGGCTACGGGATCGTGGTGTTCAACAACGTGGAGCGGGACAGACTCCCGGGAAGCTATTTATCGAGTGTGGAAAGGCATGTCGCCGCCGGCCATGGTTTTTTGATGCTCGGTAACGAAGCGAGCTTCGCACCCAATGCATACCGGGGAACACCGATCGAAAATCTCTTGCCAGTGGAGCCTAAAGAGCCGCCAAAGCGGGAGGAAAAAAACCGCGCTGTGATTTTGGTCATCGACAAATCGGGGAGCATGCGCGAGGACAATCGAATTCTTTATGCCCAGGAAGCAGCCAAGGGGGTCGTACGCCAGCTTAACGATAATGACTTCATCGGCGTCGTCGGCTTCGACGTGAGCCCGTTCGTCATCACTCCATTGGCCCGGGTCAGCACTGTTCGGAGGAGCTTCGAATCGGATATCGAACGGCTAAAGGCGAGCGGCCGGACCTATCTGTTGCCGGCCATTAACGAAGCAAAGCGGCAATTGCAACGCCAAGACGCGTCAGCAAAGCATATCATCATCCTGAGCGACGGCGAGACCGGGGGCAGCGGCGGTGACTACATAGATCTGGTGCATGTCATGCGGACCGAGCTCAAGATCACGGTCTCCGCCGTGGCCATCGGCGCCGAGGCCAACCTGCCTCTGATGAAACGGATCACGCAGTACGGCGGCGGCTTCTTTCATCACATTCACGACCCTAGATCGCTGCCGCGCATTGTCCTGCAACAGATTCAGGAAACGCCTCAAAACGAAACGCCCAAAGAGCGCGAACTGATCCCCGTGCAGGAACCGCGGTCGGAACTCCTTGCAAGCCTCGCGCAGCGCAATTACCCCCGGGTGCTTGGGTATATGGAGACGGAGATCAAGCGCGGCGCCGACGTGGACGTCTCAGTGCCGCGCGAGGAGCGGCGAGCGCCTTTGGTGGCCTCGTGGCGTTACGGACGCGGCAAAAGCGTCGCTTTGACAATGGATATGGAAGGCAAGTTCAGCCGCCACTGGATTCAGTGGAACGGGTTACAGGGGTTCTGGGAGAAGGCGTTCGACTGGCTCCGGCCGCCACTCGAGGCGGTTCCGCTCCACGAGGCCAGGGTGAGCCTGGTGAATCTACGCCCGGTCCTCGATCTGTTTATCTATGAAGACGCAAGCACCGATAGTCAGTTCAGTTTCGAGGTGTCAGGCAAAAGCGGCCAAGACAAGGGCACGCTCAAAAGAGTCGCGCCGGGCCACTTTCAAACCCAATTACCTCTCACCAGACCCGGAGAGTACAAGATCGAATTGACAGAGTTGCGGCGCGACCGGCGCCTCGCGCTGTCAAGTCTTGTTTATTCGTTACCATACGATGCAGATGCCGAAATCCCACGGATCAGTCCTAATACGGCTCTGCTGGCCCAATTGGCGCAAGCATCGGGAGGAGAAATCAATCCGCACGGGCGCGACATAGCGGCGGAACCGACGGTGCTCCATCGCATGGAGCCGAAAAGGGAGCCGCTGATCGTCATGGCTTTCCTTCTTTTCCTCATCGAGGTAGCCTTGCGAAAGTTTGTCCTGGCAGAAGCCGATTAGTCCTTCATCGACCCTCACTGTCTAAGAAGTGATAAATCTGTTTACAAAATTCCCCTCTTTGGGTTGACAGGGGCAGGATAATCGAATATCTAGTGGTAAGTTTCTTGCTCTTCGGTAGTGGCTGATGAACGCAACCGTGGACCACAACAACGCCCTGCTACCTGATGCGCGGCAAGTACGATATCAACGACTAATTCGGACTTTCCTCTGGTTCTGGGCCTGTACTGCCGCACTGAGTCTGGTCCCCCCAAAGTCTCAAGCCGCCAGGCACAAAAGCCCCAAGACGGCCGCCGTAAAGGGCAAACCGGTTACGTCACCTGTAAGTAAACTGGCCAGACCTCCAGTCCGAACACTCCTCAAGGACAAGACCACGCCCGCCCGCGAAGCTTCGCAAACAGAAATAAGAGAGCATGTCGTGCATAGAGCCGGCAGCAACGAAACGCTGGCTTCTATGCTTAATCGCTTTAGATTGGCAAGCTCCGACAAACGCCTATGGACCCGATCCGTGCTGGCGAAGTCAGGGGCAGAGCCGCTGCCCAGGGGTAAGGAAGTACATTTTTATTTTTCCAAGGCCGACAGCGCGCCCTTTAAACCAGCGGAGTTAACATCTATAGAGTTGCAGCAGAGCGACGCCATGTCGCTGATCTGGGAAAAAAACGGCCAGGCTATTCTTTTCCAAAGACTCGACCAGCCTTATGAGGTCGATCTTCAGACCGTTAGCGTGGCAATCGAGAGCTCTTTTTTGGAAGACGGGCGTAAAGCCGGCCTCGAACCGGCATTGTTGTCTCAGTTGGTGGAGATATTCAGTTGGGATTTGGACCTCGAGAGGGGCGTGGGCAATGGAGATCGGGTCAAAATTCTATACGAAAAGAGAACCCGCAGGTTAAAGGACGCCAAGAACTCCCTCCGTATATTGGCGGCCGAGCTTTTCAGCGCTGGGCAAAAGTACACCGCGATATACTTTGAAAAGCAGACGGGCGTCGGCGGCTATTACGATTTGGACGGTCGCAGCCTAGCGCGTAATTTCCTGCGCTTCCCCCTGGAGTTTGCTTCAATAAGCTCGCAGTTCGCCGAGTCGCGTTTTCACCCTATCTTAAGAGCCCACATGCCGCACAGAGGGGTGGATTTCGCGGCGCCCCGTGGGACCCCCGTCAGGGCGGTTGCCGATGGCGCCGTTGCTCAGGCCGGCTGGAACGGCCCCTACGGAAAGACAATCGATTTGTCACATGATTCGGGCCTTCTGTCTCGTTACGCCCACCTGCATAACTTTGCCGAGGGACTCACTCATGGAACCGAGGTAAAAAAAGGCCAGATCATTGGGTATGTGGGCTCCACTGGAAGGAGTACCGGCCCGCATCTTCACTTTGAGCTCTACAAAGACGAGCAATACATCGATCCCCTGACCGTCGACTTTCCTGCCGAAGACACTTTGGAGCCCGCGCTGCTAAGAGTGTTCGATAGCCAAAAACACAACTACCTGGTCGAGCTTTCCGCCGCACCCGAGACTTAAACGGATTCGCTTTCATCGGAGCGACCTGCGCGCTAGCCATTTGATCTGCTTACGCGTCGAGCCATTCAACGCGTGGACCTCTCTCGCAACCAGCAGCTCTTTGAGTCGTCCCCGGCATTTATTATTTTTTGCGTTTCCGATATTCTTAAGTCGTGCTCCTCGCCTCCATCACCCCCAGACTGCGGATCCGGGTTTAATCGTGTACACGTTGCCCCATTGGGGTTTATCTTGAGCCAACAATTCCGCTCTACAGGGCCGGTCAATTGCTTTATCTTCAAAGTCTGCGGCTTGTCGCCTATGGAGCTCGCCGACTTGGCGGCCGGTGTTGCTCTAGGTGATAACGCCAGGTTTTCTATCAGTGAAAACTACCCGGATTTGACTTTGCGCTTGACAATCGATGGCGGGGACGAAAGCCAATGTTCGCGCTTGCGCGACCAGGTCCGTTCAGTTTTGGGCTCTCACAGTTACACTGAAGAAGAGCAAACCTTGGAAGAAGTCGTTGGCGCGGCTTTGCTGCGGCAGAAAAAAACTCTGGCACTTGCGGAGTCGTGTACCGGCGGCTATATCAGCCATCGCATTACTCGAGTGGCCGGCAGCTCGGCCTATTACTTTGGCGGCGCAGTAACTTACTCCAATGAAGCGAAGGTACTGTTTCTCGACGTCAATCACGAAACCCTGAAGAGACATGGAGCCGTCAGCTGTGAAACGGCTCTTGAAATGTCTGAAGGCATTCGCGAAAAGACCGCCGCCAGTATTGGCCTCAGCGTAACGGGCATCGCGGGTCCTAGTGGCGGTAGCATCGAGAAGCCAGTGGGCACGGTGTGGATCAGCATTGCATGCGACGACTTTCACGAAGCTCGGCGATTTCAATTCGACGGTGAGCGCGAACGGATCATCCTGGCCACCTCACAGGCGGCGCTTAACTGGCTGCGCCTAAGCCTTCTGTAGCAGGCTGCTGAAAAAGATTCATATGCTTCGTTGCGCTCAATCGTCTCGCTCCAACGTACTGCTGACGTACGCCTCCGCTCGCCGCATTTTCGCGCGCCTCGCCTCTGAGATCTTTTTGAGCAGCCTGCCGCTTTATCAGGTTCAAAGGCGGAGCAGCCGGGAATCCGGACTTTGAACTTTGAACAGGCGAAGCCCTTTGAACTGATTGCGTAAGCAATCCTATGATTCGCGCATTCATTGCGATCGAAATCGATCCGGCGGTACTCAGCCGGATCGGTGAAGCCACGGATGTCTTGAGAGGAAAAATTCCGGATATCCGGTGGACTCTCGCGGCCAACTGGCATTTGACTCTTAAGTTTCTTGGCGGCATCGAAGAAAAACAAGTTGATTTGATCGGCCAAGCGCTTAAACGCGAGCTATCCCTCTTTCGGCGCTTCACCATAAATGCTAAAGGAGTAGGGGTATTTCCGGACCCAAGAAGGCCACGCGTGCTGTGGGTCGGTGTGGAGGGAAAGCCGCTGGAGGGATTGGCGGAAAGCGTCGAGATAGCGCTTGCGCCTCTTGGCTTTGAAAAAGAGAAACGCGTTTTTACGCCTCATTTAACGATCGGCCGTTGGCGGGAAAGCAAACGCAAGAACCGCGAGCTCGAAAATGCCATGGAGGATTGGAAGGCTTACGATTTCGGCCGCTCGAAGGTGGAGGAAGTCACGTTATTTCAAAGTATATTGAAGCCCGCCGGGGCGGAATATCGGCCGCTCAGGAGCGTGCGGCTTAATGCATAACATGCGCAGTCGGATTTGAAGGAGGCAACAACAGTTATGGATGTCAATCGCGAAAAAGCCATCGACCTCGCCGTGAGCCAAATCGAACGGCAATTCGGCAAGGGCGCTATTATGAAACTCGGCGAAGCCGGCACAACGAAGGATCTGCCGGTAATCTCCACCGGTTCGCTGGGGCTCGATATCGCGCTTGGCATCGGCGGCGTTCCGCGCGGCCGCGTCATCGAGATCTATGGTCCTGAGTCTTCCGGTAAAACGACGTTGGCGCTGCACATCGTGGCTGAGGCTCAGAAAAAGGGGGGCCTGGGAGCCTACATCGATGCGGAGCATGCGTTGGACATCGGTTATGCAAAAAAACTCGGCGTTAAAACTGATGATCTGTTGATTTCGCAACCGGATCACGGTGAGCAGGCTCTGGAGATCGCTGAAACATTAGTGCGCAGTGGCGCCATCGACGTACTAGTCATCGACTCTGTCGCCGCCCTGGTGCCCAAAGCGGAAATCGAGGGCGAGATGGGCGATGCCCACATGGGACTTCAGGCGCGGCTCATGTCGCAAGCTTTGCGTAAGCTCACGGCGACAATATCCCGGTCTCATACCGTCGTCATCTTTATCAACCAGATTCGTATGAAGATCGGCGTCATGTTCGGTAACCCGGAAACGACCACCGGTGGCAATGCGCTCAAATTCTACGCTTCCGTCCGTATGGACATCCGCCGGACCGGCGCTCTCAAGGACGGCGACAGCATTGTTGGCGGCCGCACACGAGTAAAAGTAGTCAAGAACAAAATGGCGCCGCCGTTCAAGGAAGCAGAATTCGACATACTTTACGGCACCGGAATTTCCCGGGACGGCGAGATCGTGGATCTCGGCAGTGAGATGAGCATCGTGGAGAAAAGCGGCGCCTGGTACTCTTTCGGCGGTGAACGCATCGGCCAGGGACGCGAAGCCGCGAAGCAGTTTTTGAAGGACCACCCCGAGACGGCTGCACAAATCATGGCCAGAGTCATGGAAAAAACGGGCTTGAAAAAACCGGAACTGGATGCGCCGGCAGCGCCGGCGGAAAAGAAAGCCCAGGGTAAGGTGCCGCATAAGGCCTAAGACAACTCTGAAGCCATCGCGTCTTAGCTCTAACCCGCTCACTGCCGCCGATGAGGCGCTCAGGACAGCGCTTCGGTTCCTCGCCCGATGCGCGCGCAGCGAAGCCGAGATCACCGATCATTTAACAAGTAAGGGGTTTTCGCTCACTCGATCGCTTCAAACCTTGGCAAAGCTCCGGGCATCGCGCTATGCCGGCGACGAGAGCTTTGCCCGAGATTGGGCGCATTCCCGGGCCGATGCGCGGGGTTACGGGCCCATAAAAATCGAACACGAACTGCGTGCCAAGGGAATTGACGAGGCCGTCATTCTGAGGACCGTGCGAGAAGCTTTCGCCGGCAAGCGAGAAATTCACAAGGCCCGGGAGATCTTGCGCAAGCGGTTCG
>DATACQ010001024.1:0-3501 GCA_036258955.1 Binatia bacterium | reverse complement strand
ACGTGCAGAGGGCTTCCTTCAACTGAACCCCGGCCAGACCCGCCAGCGCGACAACCGCAGTGGGCTCGGCGATATCAATATGACACCGCTGCAGCTCAACTGGCGGTGGAATAATCATCACTTGACCTTGGGTGAGAGCATCTTTGCACCGACCGGTTCTTACGATCGGGAGCGAGTTATCAACCTGGGACGAAACTACTGGGGCTTTGACAGCACCGCCACGTACACATGGTTGGACGAGCAGCGCGGCCACGAGGTATCGCTGACCGCGGGCTATCTGGTCAACACCGAAAATCAGCGCACCGACTACCGTTCGGGCAACGAGTTTCACCTCGACTACCTTCTCGCCCAGCACTTTTCCCCCCGGCTTGCGATCGGATTTCCGGCCTATTGGTACAAACAACTGAGCGGTGATGACGCGCGGGTCCTGCGCAGCTTTAATCTGGGGAGTTTTCGCGGTGAGTCGGCCGGCGTTGGACTTGCGATGCTTTTCAAACCGAGGATCGGCGGCAAAGACGTTAACCTCACGCTCAAGTGGGTGCATGACATCTATGCCAGGCGGCGTATTGAGGGAAGCGAAATCATGTTTGCGGTGTCTTTCAAGTTGTGGCCCTGGTCCGATAGAAGGACACTATCGGCACGGCAGCGCCGAGCACAGGAATAACCGGGCAAGACTTCTGCGCGGGCACTTCCCGCTGTTGGGGATTCAGCGAATCTGTATGGCGCTACTAAACAGGTCAATCAACGGCGCCACAAAATGTTGTCCCTGCGGGCTGCGAAGCGCGAACCTCCGCGGATCCGCCGCAGGTATAAGATCTTGCTCGAGAAGATTATAGATCGCGTGCTGATGCTCGCGGCGGCCTTCTCCGGGTGAGGGAACGGATGTCGTCACTACGACCATTTTTAAGGCGGGTACGACGAAAATAAATTGTCCTCCGTGACCCCATGCGTAGTAGGTTTCGTGCCCGGCAAGTCGATCAATCCACCAGCCGTAGCCGTACTCGCGCCCGCTCCAGCGCGAGGTGGTGCGCGGCTTTATGGATTCTTTCACCCAGCTTTCCGGCACGACCTGCTTGTCTCCCATTCGGCCGCCGTTGAGGTAAAGCTCGCCAAAGGCGAGCATGCCTCGAGGCGTCCAGTGCATCTCGTTTCCCCCAAGGTAAATTCCTTGAGGGTCGCGGACCCAAGGCGGCATCGGAACCCCGAGAGGCTCGGCCAAATAGCGCCGGGCAAACTCGAAGGTGCTCATCTTGGCAGCTTTTGTCAGCAAGGCCGAGAGCAAGTGCGAGTTTCCGGTGCTGTAGATCATGCGTCCGCCCGGTTCATCCACCAAGGGACGGCTTAGCGCGAAGCGCACCCAATTGTTGCTCTGCACCCAACGTCCATAATTGACATTGCTCGTGCTTTCGAGACCCGAGCGCATGGTCAACAAATCACCGATCGTGATGTTTTGCTTTTTCGCACCGTCAACGCCGGCGAGATACTCGGGAAAAAACTTTCCGATACTCTCATCGAGGCTCTTCAGGTAGCCGCGTTGGAAAGCGATGCCGACGAGTGCCGAGAGAACGCTCTTGGAAGCGGACTTTAGATTCGCTGGATCTGTGGTGCGGGCGCCATTGAAGTAGCGCTCCTCGACAAGTTCCCCGTCGATTGACACCAGCAAGCTTCGCAAGCGGGGCAGCTCCCGGGCGCGCTCGAAAGCGCGGCCGCGCAGCGCCGGGTCGAGTCTTGCGGCCCGCGTTTTCACGTCGCCTGCGGTTTTGGGGATTCCGGCGGCGAGCAGGCCGGCGAGCAGACAACTCAGAAGCGCCATGTTCAATACCGCCCGCATGATTTATCTTGCAGCTCCGTTCCGTTGGCTGAAAATCTCAACCTGCCCGCGGAAATTTGAGAGTGGTGCCCGCCGCGATCTCCTGGTTGGGCTCTACTTGATTCAAGATCGCGACTTCTTCGAGCGTAAACGGCGCGGGTAAGTTTCTCGGAACCAAGTCGCGAAAGCGCCCTGGCCGGGAGACGGGGAACAGCTCCAGCCGAATCGGCTGCCGGTCCAGGATCCGGGAATCCCGAACTTCGTCGAAGCCCTCCATCGTTTGCAGAAACACGTTTCGAAAAGTGCCAAATGCTTGCGGGGCAGTGTAGCCAATAAAATGATAAACCGCGCCACGATACTCGATAAAGTAAGCCATGACCCTGGCGACCTGACCATTTTGCATCTTGCCATCGCCGACGACCACGAAGGCCGGAAACTTAGCCGAGCGCGGCCGGCCGCGTTCAATAATTCGCAGTCCGGGCTGATTGGCGAATTTCGTAGCGGCAGCCTCCGCGGACTTCTCGCCGCTGGAAGTAAAGCCGAGAATTGCGCGGTTCTGGCCGTCCACCATCACGACTTGAGTAGGCTGGTTTACCACTTTAAATCCGCGCGGCACCGGGAAGCGGAAGCGCAATTCGGGATGATAAAAGACATTTTCCTCAACGAAGCCCTGACGCGGATCTTCGCCCACCACTATGCCATCAACCACATTCAGATAACGGCTGTCGGCACTGTTCCCGCGGTTAACCGTGCGAGCCCCGGTTAATTCCCTGATGCGCTGAATACGATCGCCTGGGTTCGGGTGTGTAGCGAGGAAGCTAGGCATGCCCTGGCCTTCCTTTTCCTGCAGCCGCTCTAGGGTACGAAAGAAGGGAATGACCTCGGCCGCATCGTAGCGTGCCGCTGAGGCGTACTCCACGCCGAGCTTATCAGCCTCGAGCTCATCCTCGCGGCTATAGCGGAGAAAAATCAGTTGCGCCGCCATACCGCCGAGGTTCAGAAGATCCTGTGCGGGCAAGCCAAGGCCCTGGCCGAGAATGGCGCCCCCGAGCAGGAGTCCTTGGCCTAACTGCTGCTGCCAAGCCTGGCGGGCCGCATGCCGGGCGGTAACGTGACCGATCTCGTGCGCTAAGACGGTAGCGAGCTGGTCTTCATTCTTTAGATGAGCGAGCATGCCGCGGGTGACATAAATGTAGCCGCCGGGAAGGGCCATGGCATTGATGATCGGGCTATCGAGCACGCCGAAAGTGACCGGAGTTTTGCGAAATTGCTCTTCGGTTCCGGGGCGCCGCAGGTGACTGGTGGCGAGAACACGATTGCCGACATCCGCTACGTATCGTTCGACTTTCGGGTCACGATACGTGCCGAAAAGAGCAGCCACCTGTTTACTGACTTCCTTGCCGATTTCCGCTTCCTGCTGCCAGGAAAAGCCGAGATACCGCCGTTCACCTGTTGCCGGTACGATCTCACTCGTGCAGGCGTAAATGAGCAGCGCACTGAGAAGAACCGCTATAGGTTTGAACGTTGATTTTGCACTCATAAGCAGCCGACCACCTCCCGGCATGATTCTCTGCATCTTCGCTGTCGAACAAAGAAACGCTTGCAGAATTCTATAACTTCCACCGGGCTAAACAAACATTGCTGAATTCTGGTTCAAAGCTCCTGTTCCATGTTCTGCTTCACCGGTCTGT
>DATACQ010001023.1:0-1581 GCA_036258955.1 Binatia bacterium | reverse complement strand
CCTAAGAAGTTTTTAATCCTCCGAGTGGCTCACTCGCGGAAGTTCTCCTTACTCGAATTTCTTGCCGCCCAAATAAATCGAATGGATGGTGCGCATATTGCTGATATTTTCGAGCGGATTTTTCTCCAGAACCAGGAGGTCGGCGGCCTTGGCCTTCGCGAGTGCGCCGAACTCCTTCTCGATCCCCAGCGCCTCCGCAGCGCTCTTCGAGAACGACTGAATCACCTGCATCGGGGTCAGACCCGACTGCACCATCAGCTCCATCTCCCGGTGCTCTGAATAACCCTGGATGAAGAAGCGGTCGGCGGCGCCTCCGCTATCTGTGCCGAAGGCGATCCGCACGCCACCGTCGGACATTCTTTTCAGGTTGATCATGTTCATCTCGAATCCCGCTTTGATCAGGGCGCGTTGCGGGTTTTTCAACTGTTGCTCGCGGATTTTGGTTTTTAGCACCGCCAACGCTCCGGCGGCACGAACTTCAAGAAAAACGGATCGTCGATCCAGACGGGCGCGTCGCCGTAGGCGAACAGCAATTCGTCGCGCACCAATGTCGGAATGACGGTTACGTTCCGCTGCTTCAGAAGCGCGATAAATTCGCCATCGACCTCGCGATCGCGTACGTTGTGGGCAAGGACATTGAGCCCCCGCTCGACAAGCATCTTCGCATCGGCAAGCTCGTAGGCATGCCCGAATGTGAGCTTGCCGTGTTTGCGCGCCTGCTCGATGACCGCGGCACAGAACTCCGGACTGAGCTTGGCGCGGGTGCCGAACCCGCTATCCACCCACAATTTTATGTAATCGGCGCCGGCAGCCACAGTCTGATCGACCTTGGCGCGCGCCTGCTCCGGCGTTACCACGTCCGGATCGGGCGCAAAACGGTACTTGATCGTGGAGACTCTCGCGCCCCGCAACTCGCCGCGCTTCTGCGCTTCCCGGACTTGGACGACTTCATCGGGGTCCGTCTGCATGCTCGTCGCCGTGGTGACGCCATAAAGCGCGTACTGGCGCAGCTGGGGCTCGCTTTTCGCTCCGACGTGGCCGTGAGCGTTGATGATGCCCGGCACGACGTATTTTCCGCTGAGATCCAACCCTGCGGTGCCGGCCGGTACCGTTATCTTCGAGGAAGGCCCTATGTCGCGAATACGGCCGTTCTCCAGGACAATCGTGAAGTCTTTCTGGAGGCCCGCGCCGGTGCCGTCGATCACGGCCGCGCGCGTGAGGACAATCACTTGCGCCGTTGCGCTCACCGCGACGAGGAGCGCCAGCGCCGCAATAAGAACGATCAGTATTCTCGGTTGTCGCATATCGATTGCTCCATATTCTTCTTCTTGTGCTCGCACGCAGCGACGGATGAGTCTCGAGTGCTCGCAACGCCACGAACGGTACTCGATTTCAGATTGATAGGTCAAGAAGGAATCCTACCGCAGATCTGGCAGTCGGGATTGAATCTCAAATGAACTGCCCGGCGCACTGGACGCCACAGCATCAGGTGAGCGTAGCGCTCGGACGGCTGGAACCGATACTGGTTGATTCAGAACTATTTGAAACCGCCCGCTGTCTCTCGCCGGGTGAATAACTCGA
>DATACQ010001022.1:0-2378 GCA_036258955.1 Binatia bacterium | reverse complement strand
GAGAGGCGCTCGGCTGCGCATTAAACATATTTCGCAGAGCCAACGTCACCGAAGGTCGATGGACGGCCGTTGTGGGAATCGGGTTCATAGGCGCGCTCCTTGTAGAGTTGGCCGTGCGCGCAGGCGCCCGCGTCATCGCCGTGTCCCGCCGCCCTTACTCACTGGAGATTGCGCGCCGCATGGGAGCGCAGGAAACGTTCTCGCTCGACGAGCCGCGCGGTGCCGTTGAACGAGTCATGCGATTAACCTCGGGCGCGGGTTGCGCGTGCGTCATTGAAGCTGCCGGCGAGCAAGCCGCTTTGGATGTCGCCGGCGAGATGGTGCAGGTTCGCGGCCGGCTTGTGCTCGCGGGCTACCACCAGGGTGAACGGCGTGTGAACATGCAGTTATGGAACTGGCGCGGTATTGATGTCATCAACGCGCACGAGCGCGATCCAGAAATCTACACGCAAGGAATGTCGAACGCGGCGGAGCGCATCGACGCTGGCGCGCTCCACCCTTCAGGCCTGTATACGCACGATTTCTCGCTTCAACAGATTGGCCAAGCATTCGAGACTCTCGATAACCGTCCGCCCGGATTTGTCAAGGCCTGGTTGCGAATGATGTAAGAGCATAGCACAGAGCGCATGAGCGCGAGTGAGGCGAAAGAGCAAACGCTAAGGAGCAGATAGCAGGGAGCAGGATCAGAACGTTTCCCTTGCGGGTTCGCGCTCGCCACCCCTTGGCGCTCTGCGACTTGAGGAGTTTCATGACACACCAAAACAAAAAAGTGCGAGTGGCGATTATCGGCGTGGGAAACTGCGCATCCTCGCTTGTACAGGGGGTCGAGTTCTATCGGAACGTGACGGGCCCGGAATTTGTCCCTGGTCTGATGCATACGAGCCTCGGCGGTTACCACATCCGCGACGTCGAATTTAGCGCGGCCTTCGACATAGACGCGACCAAGGTCGGCGAGGATCTCTCCCGCGCCATTTTCGCCCCGCCGAACAATACAATCCGCTTTGCCGAAGTCCCGCACATGGGGATCCCGGTGCGCCGCGGTATGACTCATGACGGCCTCGGCAGATACATGAGTTCGCGCATTCGAAAAGCCTCGGGCTCGACGGATGATGTCGCCGGAATACTCAAATCCACGGACACCGACGTGGTCGTATCGTATCTGCCCGTGGGCTCTGAAATGGCGACCAAGTGGTATGTGGAACAGGTGCTGGAGGCGGGTTGTGCTCTGGTCAACTGCATCCCCGTTTTCATCGCTTCCCAGCCTTACTGGCGCAAGCGTTTCAAACAGCGCGGCCTGCCGATCATCGGCGACGACATCAAATCTCAGCTGGGCGCGACCATTGCGCATCGTGTGCTCGCCAATCTGTTTCGCGAGCGCGGCGTGCGGCTCGATCGGACGTATCAGCTGAACTTCGGCGGCAACAGCGATTTCTTGAACATGCTGGAACGCGAACGTCTGGAATCCAAAAAACAATCGAAGACGCAAGCGGTGACCAGCCAGCTCGAACAGCCACTCTCGGAGGAGGACATCCACGTCGGGCCCAGCGATTATGTGCCATGGCTCAAGGACCGCAAGTGGTGTTACATCCGCCTCGAAGGCACGACATTCGGCAACGTGCCGCTCAATTGCGAGGTCAAGCTGGAAGTTTGGGATTCGCCCAACTCGGCAGGCGTGGTCATCGATGCCGTGCGCTGCGCAAAGCTTGCTTTGGATCGCGGGCTAAGTGGCGCCCTCATCGGACCGTCAAGTTACTTTATGAAGTCGCCACCGCAACAGTTTACGGATTACGAAGCCCGCCTTCGAACGGAAGCTTTCATAAAGAACGAGCCTCACAGTGCCAAACGAGAACCCGTGGATGGCATCGGCATGACCGCTTCGTAAAGTTACAAATTTCTGCTGGCGCAGTTGGTTCTTGGAAGCGCAAACGGACCGGAACCAACATTTTAAGACTCGGCAGTCTATTCAAGTTTGTTGATCCCCTTGGCGGAACGTAGCGAAACCTCTTGCATCAACTATGAAGCTAGTGATTTTCGGCTTGACGATTAGTTCCTCGTGGGGCAACGGCCATGCAACCCAATGGCGGGGTTTGTGCCGCGCCCTTGCCCGCCGCGGGCACCGGATCGTCTTCTTCGAGCGCGACGTTCCCTACTATTCCGCGCACCGCGATCTCTGGGAATTCACCGGCGGAACTTTGGTTTTGTACTCCGATTGGACGTCCGCCCTAGCTGCCGCGACCCGGGAACTTGCCGATGCCGATGTGGCGATCGTCAGTTCCTACTGCCCGGACGGCGTTGCTGCGGCGGACCTGGTGTTGTCCTCGCGCGCGGTGAAGATTTTCTACGATCTCGATACTCCGGTAACTCTCGACGAACTCGAC
>DATACQ010001021.1:0-4548 GCA_036258955.1 Binatia bacterium | reverse complement strand
CTTCTCCCCAAAGGAGGAGATCGGATGAGCGAGTGGGAGCTAAGGGTGAGTCAAAGAGAGTTGCATCGGATGCATGTGGTGCGGCTAACATTGAACACGTGGTGAGAGACAAATCCGAAGTGACATAGTGCAAGACCTAAGATATTGACTCCCTACCGTTTGATCCTGCGCTAGCGCACTCGCGGTTTCAGATCCCAGCCGTAAACGTCTTCTGCAGGGTTGGCCTTGAAGTCGAACCTATTACTAACTCCTTGCAGACCTTGATACTGGTAAAGCCATGCCATTGGGGCTTCGTCCAAAAGCACCGACATGGCCTTTTGCAGCAGCTTTACGCGCTGGGCAGGCTCGAAACTCGCCTGTTCCGCTTCAAGCGCCGCATCCACGGCAGGGTTGGAAAACTCTAGCCGCTTGGTAACGCCAGTGCGGAAATATTGGTGCAGGTATTCGCTCGGGTCAATAACCGAGCCGCGGCCGAAAATATACATCCCGACTTTGCCATTTTGGATCGCGGCAAAGCCGCTATCTTGGTCCTGCGTCCGCAGCTTGGCGCGGATGCCAACCTCGCTGAGCATGCCGCCGATCGCTTCTGCGACATCTTTGATTTTGTTGTATTGCCCCAGTGGCACCAGGAAATCGACCTCAAAGCCGTTGGGGTAACCGGCTTGGGCGAGCAACTTCTTCGCTCGCGCCGGGTCATGATTGTACTTGGGTTGGAGCTCGCGGCTGTAGCCATACTGATCCGGTCCGACCGGCGCGTCCATCGGATAAGCGCTGCCCCGGAGGACGTTTTTCACGAGAGCGTTTCGATCGATGGCATAATTGACGGCCTGACGCACGAGTTTGTTTTTAAACTCCGGCACCGAACTGTGCATGCCGAGAAACATAATATTGATCGTGCGCGCGCTTTCGATGCGCGCGCTGCCGGTCACCCGTGAGGCGCTCTCGGGCGGGACATTGGAGATGACGTCCACTTCCCGGTTCAATAGCGAGGTGATCGCG
Organism: Binatia bacterium; assembly: GCA_036258955.1. Taxonomy (GTDB): domain Bacteria; phylum Desulfobacterota; class Binatia; order UBA9968; family UBA9968; genus DATACQ01. The sequence goes on along the minus strand of DATACQ010001021.1, from coordinate 3,549 downwards.
ACTTCCGATTCCGCTATGTTGCGAAAGACGATTTCGTCCACCGTCGGCTTGTGATCGCTATGAGTGTAGCCGGGGTTCTTCTCCAGGGCGAACCACTGACCGCGCACCCAGTCTTTGAACTTATACGGGCCGGTGCCGAGGGCGAGCTTATCCGCGGCTGCGGCGCCCAGGCGATCGTAGGCGGCCTTGTTGGTGATGAAGCGCTGCGCCAGGCGAAACAGCAGCGCGGCGTCGGGCCTCTTGGTCCGCAATCGGACCGTAAGCGGGTCGATGGCCTCGATCGCGTTCACATGAGCGATGGAACTCGATTGTTTGCTATCCGGGTCCTTCTGAATGCGCGTGAGAGAGTGCACCACATCGGCCGACGTGAAATCGCTGCCATCGTGAAACTTGATGCCCTTTTTAAGCTTGAACACCCAGGTGTTGTGGTCCGGATTGCTCCACGACTCGGCCAGAATCGGAACCAGTTGCTTCTTGTTCCAGTTCCATTCGATCAGAGGCTCGATCACATGTTTCCAGGTCGGATAGATCTGCGTAGTCGAGTGACCGTACGGGTGCAAGGTCTCAATCTGCACGCCCGGCAGGGCAATCGTAGCCGTTACCTTCTGCCGCGCTTTCGCCGCACCCTGCGCCTGGGCATCAGAGCTTAGCAAAGCTGGAACGCTAGCTGAGGAAACCAATATCTGATACGCGCCGAGCACCAGCGAAAGCGACACGGAAAAAGACGCAACGCGGAATTTCAACATGACGGTGCTTCCCCCTTTAGCTATCAAACCGAATCCAATTTGCACCTAAGGTATGACGGCTCTGCCACGAAGTGTTTCATGATCTACGCTCACCCACAGACAATGAAAACGCGCAAAACCGCAAAGCCCGCCAAGGTTTTGAGGACAAAGATACAAGCATTGAAGTTTTCCTTCGCGTTCTTGGCGTCTTGGCGCGAGAATCCTGTCCAACTGTTCCTGCATTTTCAAAGGAGGACATGAGGCACGCGCTGGGCTCCTGATGGTGAAAACTATTTGTCTACAGCTTGGCTATGTCTGGCCTCCGCTTGTGCCAGTCTGTCGCGCTTTGGAATGCCGCGGCGGCGTTCAAGACTCTCTGATCGGCGAACCACGCCCCGATGAGTTGCATTCCGATCGGCAGGCCTTCAGGACTCATCCCGCAGGGCAGCGAGCACCCGGGTAAGCCGAGCATGCTCGGAAAGCGCAGCAGGTTGGAGTGATTGTAGCTCGCGTGCCGCGCGTCGTCGCCGTTGCCCTTGACGCCTTCGGAGAGGAGCGGTGCTACCCTCGCGGTGGTCGGGCCGGCGATGATTTCTACTTTTTCGTAGGTGGCCCGTAGCGCCTCGCGAATCCGGTGGCGCGCGCGCTGCACGGTGAGATATTCAGAAGCGGTGATGGCCATACCGACAGCCAAGCCGCGCGCCACGTGAGGAACGAAATCATGATAGTGTTCGCGGAACCAGCGCCGGTTAATCCCCGCGCTCTCGGCGGCGCTGGTTAACATCGAAGTCATCGCCGCGTAACTGATCTCAGGAACATCGAGTTCGATGAGCTCGCTGCCGAAGCTGGCAAAGATTTTTAGCGCCGCTTCAAATGACTGGCGCACGGCCGGGTCCACTCCGTTCAAAAAACGCCGGAGCACGCCGACTCTGAGTCCTTGCGCGTTTGCTTTGAGCGACGATGCATAGGCGTGAATTTCTTGCTGCACGCTGGCCGGGTCGCGCGCGTCGAATCCCGCCACCGGCTCCAGTGCCAAAGCGATATCTTTAACCGTGCGCGCGAACAGGCCGACGTGATCTTGGCTCCAGGCGCCGCGGAACGAGCCGTGCCGGCTGATGATGCCGAAAGTTGGTTTGAACCCGACGATGCCGCAATAGGACGCCGGGCGGCGGACCGACGAACCCGTCTCGGTGCCGTAGGAGATCGGCCCGATGCCTGCCGCAACGGCTGCCGCCGAGCCGCCGCTCGAACCGCCGGCAATGCGCTCTAGATCCCACGGATTGTGCACCGGACCGAAGTAGGACAGCGTCGATGTGCCGCCATGACCAAATTCATCGAGATTGGTCTTGCCTATGATGATCGCGCCGGCCGCGCGCAGGCGCGTTACTAAGGCCGCGTCTCGGTCGGGAATCCAATCTTGCAATATCTTCGAACCGCCGGTGGTACGCGTGCCGGCGGTCTCAAACATGTCCTTGATCGTCACCGGGACGCCGTGTAGCGGACCGCGATGCTGTCCGCGGGCAATTTCGTCATCCGCCTTCTTGGCTTCGGCGCCCGCCTGCTCGCTGAGGACGGTGATGAAGGCGTTGAGCTTGCCTTCGAGTCGATCGAGACGCGTGAGAGCCGAGCTCACAGCCTCTGAAGACGATAACTCGCGCGCGGCAATGTGCGCAGAAAGATCCGCCAGACCCATCTCCGTGATATCCGCGGGTGCCATGCTCAGGCCTTCTTCCCCGGCGGTTGGACCTGGAGCGAAATCCACGGCGTTTCTTGGGCGAATGCTTCTAGCTCGGCGACGATTCTCTGATTATCTTCAATCTCGTTGGCGATCGTATCCAGATCGGCGGGCGAAATATTTACGCCTTCCAGGAGGGTCAATCGCGCTGCAATCCTGTCGGTAGCGTTCACGGCGGTATCCTTCTTCGCGGTTGGAATCTCCGCAACCCGTTTACTTTAACGAGTGCCTATCCCACGACGGGAGAACTTGTCAATCTTTAATTGTAACGGTGGACCGTTTTCAAAACGTCGGCGGCATTCTCGATGAACCTGCAAATGATCTACGGCCTGCGTAAAAGCCGAGAAGGCGGCAGAAAGAGAATTGAGGAAACAGAGGCGCCTCGCGTGAGAAGTACCCAAACATCGGCAATACGAAAGCCTGATGGTAGACCCCAATCCACTTCCCTGTGTTGATGATAAGAGCGGAGAAAAACGTTGCTTACGCCCGCTGCTAGCCGGGTTCGCTTCGATGTTTCGCGAATTCCCGAAACGTGGAAGTGTGCTTTGAAACCGGCGTTGACGTTTTGAACCGCCCGACGGACCGGAAGCGGTGAAACGTCTGGAGCCATCGGAGCGGCTCGAACCGATTCGTGAGTTTCAACGATTTGAGACGGAGCGCAGCGATTTAAGGGCTAAACAATTGGAACAAACGTTTTTCGTTGACCTCCACCCTCACGAAACAGATTGCACCCGACGCCGCCCGTTTGTTAGGTTGAGGCTCCGTTCTTTCCAAGAGGAGTGAATCATGCGAGTGCGGCGAAAGTTAAAACGTTCAAACAAAAGGGCGGCAACAAAGACCTCCTTTCGGATCGAAGAGGCGACGATTGCCCAGGTGCACCGGGCTTTCCGCGCAAAAAAGCTCACCGCAACCGAGCTCGTGCAGTTCTATCTTGCGCGCATCAGGGCGTATAACCACGTCTGCGTTCGTGGCGATGTCGATCCCGCCACCGGCCTACAACTGGGAGACATCACGCCGATCTGCAATGCCGCGCTTCTCTTCTTTTAGATTCAGAGTGATGAACGCATTGAGTTGCCCGGCATTGCAGAT
>DATACQ010001020.1:0-8185 GCA_036258955.1 Binatia bacterium | reverse complement strand
AGAAAGTTTTTGCGGCTGTTTTATCCTCTCGGCGCGTGTTTTTTGGTTCTGGGCTGGACCGCCCAGCTCTATATCGCGGGAGTTTACCGGTATTCATGGGGATTCTATCCCAGGGCAGGCGAGCTACACTGGATCTTCCTGGCCCTTCTCGCGATTATGCTCGTGCTTGGTTCGCGCGGCTTGTTTGCCTATCGGCAGGCTGTTTCAGAGCAGCGCCTCAAAGTCAATCAAATCAATTACGTTATTGTCGCAACGATCATTTACTCAGTGGCCTCCATTGATTTTCTGGCGAACTACGGCATCGGTTTTTATCCTCTCGGTATGCTGTTTACCAACCTGCACGTGGCCATCATCGCGTATGCCATCGTTCAGTATCGCCTGCTCGATATCAACGTAGCCATCAAACGCAGTCTCATTTCTTGCCTCATCTTAGTTGCCCTGCTGGTTCCCTGCTACTTGATCCTCATCGCGAGCCAGCAATTCGCCTTCGGAGGCGTCAATTTGGCTTTCTCTCTGCTCACCCTCGCGCTCTTGGCCGGCGCGGCGTTTTTGTTTCCGCGCTTTCGCTTCATTGGGGAGGAGGCATTGGAGCGAGCGTTATTCCAAAAAAGCTCCGATTACCGCGATGCGCTGCTCAAATCCAGTTTGGAAATGGTTTCGGTGGTCGATATCAACGAACTTTCTGAGAGGCTGGTGCGCGCGACGAGTCGCGCCCTCGACAGCGAACGAGCAGCGCTCTATCTGTACGACAGTACGAAGAACAAATTTAATTTGATGTCCGTCGCCGGTCTCGACAATCCCAGATATTTCAGCGATCCCGTGCTCGGGCGCAACGATTCCCTCGTTCAGGCACTGTCGGAAACGCGCGAGTGCCTCGTCCGGGAAGAACTAGCGATACAGGTAGAAGATAGCGACAGGGCACAAGCGGCTGAAAGGATGCGCCAGCTCGATGCCGAAGTAAGCGTTCCGATGCTCTCCAAAAATAGGCTTGCGGGCATTCTAAACCTGGGGCCAAAAGGGAATGGGCATATCTACTGCTCTGACGATCTTGAGTTTCTCTCGACCTTGGCGAACCAGGCAGCCATCGCGTTCGACAACGCGCGTCTGTACGAGAATCTAAAACAATCGCAAATGACTTTGCGTCGCGCCGACCGCTTGTCGTCCCTGGGAATGCTCACCGCCGGCTTGGCGCACGAAATACGCAATCCTCTCGTGGCGATTCGGACATTTACCCAGCTTTTACCCGAGCGCTACGACGACCCGGAATTCCGCGAAGTCTTTCAGAGCCTTGCGTTGAAGGAAGTGGATCGCATCTGCGGCCTGATCAACGATCTTCTAAGCTTTGCCCGTCCGTCTCGGCCCAATATCGCGGAGGAGAACTTAAACGAGGTGGTCGACGACGTTGCGCGGATACTCGAGTCCCAGGCCAAGGACAAGGATGTCAGGATCGCGCGAGAATTCAGCTCCGAGTTGCCGAAAGCATGGATCGATAGAGAACAGTTGAAGCAGGTTTTTATGAACCTCATTCTCAACGCCATTCAAGCCATGCGGAACGGCGGTTCCATAGTGATCGCAACCCGTGTCAGTTCCATTGGCGACGGCAGCGCATCCCAACCTTGCGTTCAGGTAGAGATTCGCGATACCGGCATGGGAATCCCGCAGGAAAATCTGGAACATATATTCGACCCGTTCTTTACCAACAAAGATGATGGCAGCGGGCTCGGTCTATCGATCTCCAATCAAATCATAGAAGAGCACGGCGGGCGTATTCTCGTCAAAAGCCGAATAAAAGAGGGAACCTCGTTCTTCGTCAATCTTCCCATTGGAAAACCGGCGTCTCTGACGGTTCCGGATCCCCTGAGAGCTGCATGAACCGTATTTTGCTCATAGATACTTGCCGAGCGGTGCGAGAAACGGTTGCGCAGTTGTTGCGGCACGAATACACGCTCGAGCAACGGGATACCCTGCCGGAGGGCATTGCGTTGGCCGATGCCGCCGCGCGCGCCGACCTGGTGATATCCAGCGCGGCTGCCGGAGGAGCATGGGTGGCAGAGTTGGCTTGCTTGAATGCCCCCGTAGTTTTGCTGGCCGACTCTAACACTGCGGCGCAAGCTTTTGCCGGTCGGGAAAGCTTCACGGTGCTGCTCGAGCCTTTCAACCCCTACGAGCTCAAAGCAGCTGTTAAGAATCTGCTTCACCAGTCAAATCGCGGCGCGGCGCCGCCGCCGAGCCGCTATGTCGAATACCCGTACATTAGCGAGGGAGCAGCACGACTTGCGCGCCGTTTCGAAGCCTTATCTTTGCCACTGCTTATATGGGGCGAGCGGGGGTGCGGCCAGGACCGAGTGGCCCGCGCGATCCTTCGCAAAGAGGCGGATAGCGGTACCCTCGTAGTGCTAAACGGGACGTACATAACTGCCGATGACTTAAAGCGTCAGCAGGAACAGCTCATCGGCCTCTCCAAGAACAAAGGCGCTCATCCGGCCCTTTTGGTTGAAGCACTGGAGCGGGTGGTGCCATGCGGGCAAGCGTTGCTGCTCAACTTGATTGACGCCCTTGATGGGATGCATGGGCGTTTGCGTCTGATTGCCACCGCCAATACGGATTTGCTGGAGCGGGTCTACCGCGGCGAGTTTCTCGAGCGCCTGTATTACAAGCTGGCGAAGCTTACGTTACCGCTGGCACCGTTGCGCGAGCGGCGGGGGGACTTGCCCGCGCTGGTCCGCCGGTTTGCCGCGGATTATCTCACGGAGTTGGATTTGGTCGAGACCGATTTCACGCCCGCAGCATTGGCTCGTCTGGGCGATTATCTCTGGTTCGGCAATCTCGATGAGTTTGAACTAGTGATTGCCCGGACTCTGGCGATCCATCACAAAGCGCGCATCGACGCGGCGGATCTAGTTTTCGACGTGGCAACTTTCGTGAACGAGCGGTCCGGTGAGTCCGCCGCTCCAGGAGCCGCGACCGGTGGCGCTGAACCGTCAGCGGACCAGAGGTCGTTTTCTACGGCGACCGGTTTCCAACCATTGATCCGCCGGAACGGAAGCGCAACGGGCTCGCCGCATTTACGCTTGCTGGTTCATGAACTGGCTCACGAGCTTAAGAATCCGATGGTGACCATCAAGACGTTTGCGCAACTCCTAACTGAGCGCTACGACGATGCGAACTTCAGGGCGCGTTTCCAAGACGTGGTTGATGGTGACATTGAACGGATGAATGAGTTGTTGGCGGTCATGGCCGAATATGCCGGGTTCGATCAGCCGCGCAACGCGAGCACGGCCTTAGCCGAACTTCTAAATACGACCGTGGATACAATTCAGGAGGACTGTGCCCGTCGGCAGATCCATGTGACGTGCAAAGCAAACAGCCAAGCGCTTACCATTCTCGCCGACCCCGCGCAGTTGCGCTATGCGTTAAGAAATACTTTGCTGGCGGTTTTGTCGCAAGCGAAACCAGGCAGCGTGGTCGAGCTGGCTCTCGCCGAATCGGGCGCTCTAGTCATTTCTTATCTTCGCGAAGGCGAACGAATGCAGTCTCTGGCCAATTATTTCAACGATGGCGATCTGCCGGCGCCAAACCATATTGTTCCCCTGCGTATCATCTTGGCGCGCGAGATCGTCGAGCGCAGCGGCGGCCGGTTCCGCATGGACGAGACCGACGGAGGTCGCGACATCCTGAAGATGGAGTTCCCGGTTGTCTAGCGTAGTAAAAAAACGTGACATGAACCAACCGGTTTTGCTGGTGGTTGACGACGAGGCGGGCGTGCGTCAGGCGCTGCAGCTCGTCTTTAATAAGACCTTTCGTGTGGTTGAGGCCACGTCCGCCGCAGATGCGGTGCAAAAAGCCACCGAGGAGCGACCGGACGTCGCACTGCTCGACATCGTGATGCCGGGCACCGATGGTCTGGAAATTCTGAAGCAGATCAAAGCGCTGCAGTCTGACTGCCAGGTCATCATGCTGACCGCTCTCAATACCGCGCGCGCCGCGTTCACCGCCAGGGGCACGGGAGCATACGATTACGTCACCAAACCGTTCGACGTCGAAGAGCTGCGCCTTAAAGTCGAACACGCGATGGAAAAGGTCGAGCAGGCGCGGGAAATCGAGCGCCTGAAGGAAGAAGTAGGACGCAAGTATGGCATCGAGCATGTGATCGGAAAATCGCCTCAAATTATCGATGTGTTCAAGGCGGTCAGCGTCGTGGCCGGCAAGAAAACTACCGTGCTGATCACAGGCGAAAGCGGCACGGGCAAGGAACTGATTGCACGAGCGATTCACTACAACAGCGATCGCCGCTCTAAACCTTTCGTCGTGGTGAACTGCGCCGCTCTGCCGGATACACTGATCGAGAGCGAATTGTTTGGCTACGAAAAAGGAGCTTTTACCAATGCGGCGCAAAAGAAAATCGGACGGTTCGAATTGGCCCATAGCGGCACTCTGTTTCTCGACGAAATCGGCGAGCTCAACTTGAGCACCCAGGCCAAATTTTTGCGCGCCATCGAACAGGAGACTTTCACCCGCCTCGGCGGCACCGATGAAATCAAAGTCGACGTGCGCATCATCGCCGCCAGTAATCGTGATCTGGAAACCATGGCCAAGGCCGGGGAGTTTCGGCCCGATCTATTCTACCGTCTCAACGTCGTCTCGCTTTACCTGCCGCCGTTGCGCCAGCGGCGTGACGATATCCCGCTCCTGCTAGACCATTTCTTGCGATTAAAAGCCCAAGAACATTCGATTGCGCCGAAAACTCTCTCTCCGGAGACGGTGGATTTCTTCGAGAGCTATGCCTGGCCTGGAAACATTCGCGAGCTGGAAAATTTGATCGAGCGTCTGACAATACTTACGCCGCACGATGCGGTAACCCTGCGCGATTTGCCGGCGAGCATGCGAGCCACCGACCAGACGGCGGTCGCCAAAGAGGATGTGTTGACCGGCGAGCGCGCGTTGAGCGACGCGGTGGATGAGTTTGAACGGGAACTTATCGTCAAAGCTCTGCACCGAACCGGCTTTAATCAAACGAAGGCGGCGATGCTCCTCGGCACCAGCAGGCGCATTCTAAAGTATCGCATTGAAAAACTGAAAATTACCGAACCTGGGCAGCGCCGGAGCGAGCCGGAGATGTCACCCTTTCATGCTGCTGAGAAGCCGTAGAATTGGCCACGTTCGCGTACCTGATCTGCTAGATTCAAGCGACCACGACCTCATCGAGTTTGTCCACCTCTTTAAGTCTTACTTGGACGTTTTGCGTGGCAGGGAGCGAGATTTTCTTGCCCACGTAATTGGCGGCTATCGGTAGCTCCCGGCCGCCGCGATCGATGATGACCGCAAGGTGAATCATTCTTGGTCGCCCTAGGTCAATCAAGTGATCGACGGCGGCGCGCACCGTTCGCCCGGTGTACAAGACATCGTCGAAAAGTACGACGATCTTGTTAGCAATGTCGAACGGTATCCGGGTGTGATCGATAGTGCCGCCGGGAAGCAAGGCATTCACGTCGTCGCGGTAAAGGGTGATGTCCATTTCGCCGACCGGGATTTCCTTAGCTTCTCGTTTTCTGATGATCTGCGCCAGGCGCTTGGCGACAAACGGACCGCGGGTGCGTACGCCGATGAATACGACCTGATCGAAGCTACCGTAGCGGCGCAACATCTCTCTGGCGAAACGCTCGAAGATCGCGTTAACCTGCGCAGCGGTCAGAAGGCGTTTCTTCTGCCCCTTACGGTTTGTCTTCACTATGCTTGCTCCCTAAAGAATCAGCAAGCTGCTCAAAACGACTCAGAGGCGAGGCGCGCGATCAGCCGTTTCGGGTTTCGGGTCTCGAGTCTCGGGTTTAAACTCGAAACACGAAACTCGAATCGCGTAAGCGCCTATGAGGCTATTTCATCTGTTTTTAGAGTTTCTCGTTGGCGACCCGGATCATCGTTTCCATCAGCAGCTGCGCTCCCAGGCAAATGTCTTCAGGATCAGTCCACTCGAGAGGATTATGACTGATTCCGCTGCTACTCGGAACAAAAATCATCCCTGCCGGAGTAATCTTAGCCATTTGCATGGCGTCGTGACCGGCGCCGGAAGGCATAATTTCGTAGTCGAGCCCCTTGCCCTCGCAGAGCTCTCTTGTGACACGCAACAATCGCTTGTCTAACGGCACGGGATGTTCCTCCCGGATGGGCAGAATTTCGACGGCGAGGCCGCGCTTGCGGCCAATAGCCTGCGCATTCTGTTTCACCAGCCTCGCCACCCGGTCTTTGGATCGGGCGGTGATGCCGCGGATATCGACGGCCAGTTCGGATCGACCCGGCACGGCATTGATAACGCCGGGTTCGATCTTTATAGCCCCCACCGTGCCGACAACTCTGCCTTTGTCCATGGATGAAAACCTCCGGCAGGTTTTTTCCACGAACTGAATCAGCTGCGCGGCGGCAACCAGTGCGTCTTTGCGCATCTCCATGGGCGTTGTGCCGGAGTGGTCAGCGCGTCCGGTGAAAACGATTCTAAACCGGCTCGGGGCGGCGATGGCGGTCACCAATCCGATCCTTTTTTTCTTCGCTTCTAGAATCGGCCCCTGCTCGATGTGCAGTTCGAGATACGCTTTGAGATCTTTGGGATTACGTTTGATGGCGGCGAGATTGCGCCGCGAGATTCCCAAGCCGGCCAGCACGTCTGCCAATTTCGTGCCTTGTTGATCGACGGCGTTGGTCAAATCTTCAGGTTGAACTTCGCCCGCTACCAGGCTGCTGCCGAGAGTGGAAAAGCCAAAGCGGCTTGATTCTTCTCCGACGAAACAAACGACCTCCAAAGGAGAGTGGACTGGAATCTTGTTCTCGCTGATGGTTCGAACCGCTTCCAGGGCGCCGATGACTCCAACCGGCCCGTCGTACTTGCCGCCGTGAATGACCGTGTCGAGATGTGAACCGGCCAGCACCGCCGGCGCTTTGAGATCGCTGCCCTCTAAGCGGCCAAAAATATTTCCGATGAGATCGACGTGGATGTTGAGTCCCGCTTGCCGCATCAAATGAATCAGTACCTGCCGGCTGCGGAGTTCTTTAACCGAAAAAACCAGGCGGGTCACCGCGCCATAGCTACCGAGCCCGATCCGGCCGATGGAATTGAGATCGCGCATCAGCCGGCGTTTGTTGATAGTGAGCTCACTGAATGACTCGATGGCGGCGGCGCTGTTGGTTCGCATGATGATCAAAAGCGTTTTCTATGAGCCGATCTTCTGAACGAAAGGGTTCGCGGCTCTAACGGTACCGTATAGCCGATCATGTTGGAAATCTTCGGAGATCAACTCCTCGAGGTTGTAATATTCCGCATAAGCCCAAAGATGCGCATCGAACCAGTTCAGATGATAAGCGGCTGCGCCACGGCAGGCCAACCGCAAAAGCGCTTCGTTAGGGTAGAGCACAGTGAATTGCGCAAGCAATTCTTCGGCTTCACGCCTAGCTTCGGAATGGCTAAGAAGCGATCGATCTCCGGCGAGTGGACGGGTTGTGGCCGCGACGAACTCCACGATAGCCTGGTGAGGTATGCGAATGGAATCCTCGCCTATGCCTTTGCGTAAGAGTTCGGACGCGATATTTTGTTTTTCGGGAAATCTCGGATCGAAGCGGTAAACCAAAATGTTAGTGTCGACCAGTGCCGCCACGGGTATAGAGATCCTCTCGAGTCCATCCGCGGCCCCCCTTGGCGCCCCGCAGGAATGCCGGATCGAGTGACTTCTCGCGTTGTTTTTGTCTGCGAGTAGCCTGATCAAAAAATCGCAATCGCAGAGCAGAGCTATCTTTCAAGGCGCCGCGTTTTCTCTTCGCAACAGGCACAACCCGCACGGCGTCACCCGCTACTTCCCAGTCGATCTCGTCTCCCGGTTTGATACCGAGCTGTTCCGCCACGGCCTTCGGCAACGTGAGCTGCAACTTGCTTGTGACTTTGCTCACGTCCTTACTTTAGCAAGGAAACATTCCTTGTCAACATCGATTAAAAGCGTCCTCAATCGCCGAAAACATTTTTCACTAATGCCGTTTCACTCTCACTATGTTGCTGCTGTTTTGCGCGATGCTTTAGACTTACTTACCCGGTTCTCTTTCCATAGTAACGCGCGCTGTGCTTGCGTAATTTCTTGGAAGTGAGATGTCGCTGTGCTATAGCCAACCTAATCCAAACATTACGAGGTCATTCATGAGCGAAGTGGCG
>DATACQ010001019.1:0-4209 GCA_036258955.1 Binatia bacterium | reverse complement strand
CGAAGGCGTCAACGATGCGAACACAAAACAAAACCTGCGGGATCTGACAACAACATAGGGATATGTTTTTCTCAAATACATCCTGGTTTTACCCTCCTGTAACTGCGGTGCAAATGCCGGTTGGTTTGAAGCATTTGGAGTCCGAATTCTGTTGGTGCGATCCGGTGATCGAGATGGACGAGAATGGCGAGGAGCAAGTGCTTCACAGGGAAGTTACATGGAACTGACTTCAGAGGCACGCCGATGACAATAAAGATAGCCGCTGCGGTTTTCGCGCTACTCAATCTTCTGCTGCCGGTTCACCTTGTTTCATATGCGCGGGCGGAGCCACCGCTGATTAGAGATCAAGGCGTTCCGCACGAGGAATTTTTTCCCGCCGTTCCCCTGCCGGCCAAAGATCGGCTGACTCTGGTGGATTTTATTCCTATCACGGTTTCAGGAGAGCTCTTGGGCGGATTAGCGGCCTACGATGACAGCGCAACTTCACGGCCGGGCGACTATCTGGAACTGTACAACAGTGCGGGAGATCTCCTGGCGGTGAGTTGGTTTGACGCATTTGGCATCGAGCGTTTGGCCGTCGATCGCGCTCTGGTAGAAGACGGGGAGCATCTCCAAGGAGTGTTCGTACTATTGGTTACCGGCGATTCAGTTTAACAGGCTCTTGCATGTTAAAAATCACCACCAAAACAGAGGCCATGAAAGCAATCTTTGAACTGGAGGGAAGACTTGCGGGGGCTTGGGTCGATGAACTGGAGCGATGCTGGAGCGAGGTCCCGCCTGGCTACACGGTAACCGTTGCCTTAAAGGCAGTGAGCTTTATTGACGAGCAGGGAAAGAAACTACTGTTACGTCTACATGAAGCCGGCGCAAAGTTAGAGGCTTCGGGCTGCATGACGACTTGCATTGTCCAGCAGATTACCGGAGCAAACCAGCGCAAGAGCCGAGAAGAGGAACGTATATGATGCACGGCACACAGAAATTCCCTACACGGCTGGTCAAAAGAAATATCAACCCAATTTCGAGGTCGGCAAGCAAGAGTCGAGCCGATTCTCGCAGTTATAATCGCCCGGGGAATACTCGTAACTTTGACGTGGTCGAGAGATTAGCGTCGCTCTTTGATCCGGATAGCCTCGCGCCGGCTCAGTTCTTCAGCAAGGTCCGGAGAAAGACACTTGTCGAGCCCGAAAGGAAGCTCAGTTTGGCGATTCTGGAGGACGCCATCGACTGCTTTCAGGACAATGTCTTGGTCTCGACCGGCAAAGGAAAAAAACTTTTCGATGATGCCCAACAATGGTTTCTAGCGGAAAATACCGATTGGCTATTTTCGTTTCGAAACATCTGCGAGCTTTTGGCCATTGACCCCGAGTATCTCCGCACCGGATTGATGCGCTGGAAAGCGCAACAACTGGCCCATCATTATCGTTCAGGCGCTTCTTCCGGCAAGAGGTGTGTGACCCCCGCTGGAGAAATGTCATGACTCTTTCACTTGTTCCGATGCTTGTGGCGGGGGAAAGCATCTCCATCGAGGTACGCCAGGCCCTGCGCGAAAAACGCTGGGACGATGCCGCGGAACTGCTCATGCGTGAGTACGGGCTCACGTGCGCCGAGGCTGGCGCTCTGCTGGACGTGCCGGTCTGCTAGCGCGCATTCCCCGCTCTCCTTACATCGTGTCCGAGAGACCGGGAGGACTGGAGACGCTCGAGCTTTGCCGAAGAGGACGACTCAACGCTGGAATTTCGAATGAAACAATCCGTGACGACCTGCTCAGCAGCGAACCGATTGACACCGCAGCTTTGTTAAATGAAAGTTTCTAACTTGAACCGCTTCTGATCGATGTATATGCTTGACGCCGTGAAACAGGCGACCATGGCTCCGCCCGAAGCGGATCTGCAATACAAACAATACGAGGCTCTCCTCGAGATTTCTGAGGCCATTGCCGCGCATCGGGATTTGAACGAGCTTTTTCATGATCTCGCTCAGAAGCTTCGCCATATTCTTCGCTTCGACTATTTGAGCGTGAGGCTGCATGACCCGCAGCGCAATGTCATGCGCATACGCATTTTGGAAAAGTCCGCCCCCGGGGAACTGGTTCCCGAGCTGCCTGTCGATCAATCGCTTGGCGGTTCCGTATGGCAAACTCAGCAACCGCTCCTTATCGACGACATTGACCGCGAAGTTCGCTTCCCGCGGGCCATGCAGAGGTTGCGCGAGAATCACATAAGGTCCTGTTGCTGTTTGCCGTTGAGCACCGCGCACAGACGCCTGGGAGCTATGACCTTGGGCAGTCTTGAGGATCAAGCGTATCGGCCGGAGGACCTGCGATTTCTCGAGCAGATGGCGAGGCAGGTCGCGGTGGCGCTGGACAACGCACTCAACTTCGAGCAGGCCCAATCTGTCCAACAACAACTCACGGCACAGCACGACCGCTTGAAGCTTTTGCTGGAGGTCAACAACAGCGTTGTGTCGGCCCTCGACTTACGCGAATTGCTCGAGGCTGTCTCTGCATCGTTGCGTGGCTTGGTGCCGCACGAATACGCAAGCCTTTGCCTGTACGATCCGGTCACCGAGCGGCTGCGGGTCCACGCGCTCGATTTCCCTGCTGATGCCAGCCTTTATCAGCAATGTCTTTCCGTTCCCGTCGACGGCACGCCGGCGGGACTGGCCTATGCCTCGCGCAAGCCGGTGGTGCTTGGTCGGCGCAAGCTAGAAGAATTCTCCGAAGATGTTTGCCGCTTGCTGATCGAGGAGAAGATTGAATCGGTGTGTTCTTTGCCGCTGATTTCGCACGATCGGGTGCTTGGAGCATTGAACGTAGCCAGCCTACAGGAAAATGCGTTTCCTCCGGAAGCAGTCGAACTGCTGACCGAAGTTGCCTCCCAGGTCGCGCTAGCTATCGAGAATGCGCTTAATTTCGAGAAGGCGCAATTGGTCCAGCAGCAACTCAAGGAAGAGCACGACCGCATGCGGCTTTTGCTGGAAGTCAACAACTCGGTAGTCTCGGCGCTGGATCTGCGTGAGCTCATCAATGCCGTGTCGAAGTCGCTGCGCGCCTTTGTCCCGCATGAGTATGCCAGTATCTCGCTCTACGACCCGGAAAATCAGCGCCTAAACATTCATGCATTAGACTTTCCCGTCAGTAAAGGCATGTTGACCGAAGGCCTTTCGGTCCCCGTCGAGGGTTCGCCGACAGGGCGAGCGCTCACTACTCGCAAACCTGTGTTCATTGCATCTGCCGATATCGAGCAATTTGGTACTGACATAGCGCGGCGCATTCTGGCCGAAGGTCTCAAGTCGGCTCTTTGCTTGCCGCTAATCTCTCACGGGCGGCCGTTGGGCACATTGACGGTCGCCAGCTTGCGCGAAGAGAACTTTCCGCAAAAGGATGCCGAGTTGCTGCAACACGTCGCTAATCAGATAGCGATCGGCGTGGAGAACGCCCTGGCTTACGGCCAGATAGTGGAACAGGCGAATAAGCTCACAGAGGAAAAACTCTATCTCCAGGATGAGATTCGCACCGAACACAACTTCGAGGAAATCATCGGCGATAGTCCACTATTAAAAGACATACTGCGGCAGTTGAAGACCGTGGCTCCAACGGACTCCACGATCCTCGTTTCAGGCGAAACCGGCACGGGAAAAGAACTGATCGCCCGCGCCATTCATAATCTCAGCGCGCGGCGCGAACGCACTCTCGTCAAGGTTAATTGCGCGGCCATCCCGACCGGTCTCCTGGAAAGCGAGCTGTTTGGCCATGAAAGAGGCGCGTTTACGGGAGCTATTGCGCAAAGAATCGGTCGGTTCGAATTGGCGCACCGCGGAACCCTGTTTCTCGATGAAGTCGGCGATATTCCACTCGAGCTTCAGCCTAAACTCTTACGCGTGCTGCAAGAACAGGAATTCGAGCGACTCGGAAGCGCGCGCACAACTCGCGTGGACGTCCGCCTCGTGGCTGCTACCAACGCCGATCTGGCGCAGAAGGTGGCGGACGGCCAATTTCGTTCCGACCTTTATTACCGCCTCAATGTGTTCCCGGTAAGGATTCCGCCACTGCGCGAGCGACGCGAAGATATTCCACTTCTGGTGCGCTACTTTGCGCAGAAATACGCGCGGCGCATGAAGAAGTCCATCGAGACCATACCGGCCAAGTCGATGGCTGCATTGACTGAATACGCTTGGCCCGGCAATGTGCGCGAGCTGGAGAATTTTATC
>DATACQ010001018.1:0-1515 GCA_036258955.1 Binatia bacterium | reverse complement strand
CGCAAACTTCAGGAGAAACTTCTTTTGATGGCAACGGTGAGTGATATGCAAGCCGTGGCCGGGTAGAAAATGGCGATGGCGCGCGGCATCGGTTATTTCTTAGAGCGTCCTTTTCAGGGTGAAAAACCGGGCTCTAAGCCTCCAATTCGGCCCATATTGCAAACTTATGTCGCCTAATCAAGATGTTACCTTGGTCCAACCCGGCGGGGCTTTCTCAAGCGCGGGAAGACGGCTTCTATCGAGGGGGTAGCGGCCCCGCTCCGGATAGCTTGTTCACCAATTCGTTGATCTCAGGATCACGCGGAATCACGCGGATTCCTCGCTCCAGCTCCTCCGCCGTAAGAAAAAGCAGGTCTTCGTGAAAGAGTTTTTTGTACTCGCGGCCCAGATCGGGGTCGGCAAACGTTTTTTGCATCGCCTGCCTCAGAATATTCACGCGATCCGGCGGCGTCCCCGGCGGCAAGACGAAAGGCGAGCCGGAGCTTCTGAAAGCGCGAAACACCTCCAGCAGTTTGTCTTCCTTGTCGGATTTTACGAAACTCTGGAGCGGCCTCAGACTGGCAAAGCCGGGATGGGGATGCTTGACTCCCTTTGGAATATTGACGACCGCGTGGAAGTCCATCAGTTTTTTTTCCAACCAATCGGGGTTCCTGAGCAGTATGGTCGTCGTAAGATTCGATCTGGCGTCGATCTCCCCGCGTTGCAAAGCGACGTCGACTTCAGGTCCCTGGTAACCGGTCACGAATTTCGGGTCCTTCAAGCCCATGAGGTAAGCGAAAAACCGCCCCGCGATATATCCGGAGTGTCCCACGTTTTGCGCGCCGAATCTTATGCCCTGCGCCGCGAGAACTTTTTCCAGACTGTCCAAGCCGAGTTCTTTCCGCGTATAGAAAACCTGATGGTTGATGTAGTCAAGCGCGCCCACGTAAACGAATTTATCGATGTCGTAAAGGATGCCGGTCTGGCCGAGAACGGCCTGCGCGACCATGGTGCCGCTCATAGATCCCAAAGTAAGGCCGTCCGGCCGCACCGTTCGGAACATGTGATTCGCCGCCTTCCGACCGCCGCCCCCTTCCATATATTCAATGATCACTGTCGGGTTGCCTGGGATGTATTTGCTCAAGTAAGGAGTTATTGTCCTCAGGCGCACCGATGTGGCTCCCCCGGCGTCGGTTCCAAGCACCACCGTGAGCGTTTTCCCTTTGTAGAATGGCGTCTGGGCAGAAGCCGCCCGAGGCAGAAGAACTAACATGAGAACGGAGGCGCCCACAGTCAGCGCCACAGTCGAGATCGATTTCATTTGCACCTCCTTCTGCAATGGGCAAACGGATCTCTTTGCCAGGTCCGATTCAAGTTTCACTACGGGTCAGAGCTCCGAGCGAACACTTCGATGCAGGGCACTGTTAATCGGGGACGATTCTTCGCCATGGGTTTGTGAGCAGCATGCGCCGCGCGGGTGCATCAGTGCGAACTCGAATGGGCTCACAGTGATGCCTTCTAAGGTTCCTTGCCGGC
>DATACQ010001017.1:0-4030 GCA_036258955.1 Binatia bacterium | reverse complement strand
TCGCCGTCTTCCACGTGGATCAAAAACATATCGTCATGGAAAGCTTCATAGTGTCCGGAAGTCTTCCACAAATCGGTCTTGTAGATCAGAGGCGTCACGACTTCTGAGTAGCCGTAGCGGCCGTAAAGTTCACGGATGTACTGGACGAGAATGTTGTAAACAATCGTACCTTTGGGGTGAAAGAAGGGCGCGCCCGGCGCAATCGGATGCAACGAAAAAAGATCCAGGGCCGGACCGAGTCGCCGATGATCGCGCTGTTTGGCCTCTTCGATGCGCTTCAGATAAGCATCAAGATCTTTGCGGTTCGCCCAAGCCGTGCCGTAAATCCTTTGAAGCTGCTCATTGCGAGAATCGCCGCGCCAGTACGCGCCCGCGATGCTGGTCAACTTGAACGCCTTGACGGAGCCAGTGGAAGGCACGTGCGGGCCGCGGCAGAGATCCACCCAGTCGCCCTGCCGGTAGAGCGAGACAGTCTCCTCGGCGAGGCTCTCGATAATCTCCACTTTGTAGGCTTCGCCCATTCGGCGAAAAAGGTCTATCGCCGCCCGGCGCGGCAACTCTTCGCGGGTTACTCGCAGATCTGCCTTGGCCAGCGCTTGCATACGTTCTTCGATCTGCACCAATTCTTCGGGGGTAAACGGTTGATCCCGCTTGAAATCATAATAGAAGCCATTTTCGATCGTCGGGCCGATAGTCACCTGAGTGCCCGGGAAAAGACTCTGCACCGCCTGGGCCATGAGATGCGCAGCGGAATGACGCAGAACCTCCAGGCCTTCCGGGCTATTCGTCAATATCCACTCGAGCGCGCAATCCGCTTCGATGGCGCGCTGTAAATCCACCGTGCGGCCGTCCATCTTTGCTGCAATGACGCCTTTGTTATTCGCGCCGTTTAAAGAAAGCAGTTCTTCGATGCGCGTGCCGCGGCGCACCTCGGCGACTTTGCCGCCAGGTAGAGTTACGTAAACGTTGTCCATCGCTGTAACTTAGAATGAAATGGTAGGCACGGGCAGGATTGAACTGCCGACCTCTTCCGTGTCAAGGAAGCGCTCTCCCACTGAGCTACGTGCCTGCGGTAACCGGGGATAAGCCCGAAATGCCGATTAACCAAATGCATCAACCAGGCGCTTGGCTGGTATTACGAACCGCCGCGTCCACCTTAAATCCCTGCAAGGGACTGATTTACTTACCAATTTCTCCTCTCCCTGTCAACCTGCAATGCCGCTACGCTCCCGTTCCAGTCGTTCGAATGATTCGATCGTTCAAACCCGCTCCTTAATCCTCCCCGCGTCGCGGGGAGGACCGAGGTGGGGGCGCTTCGGCAATACTAGATTATCCGTGACGCCACCCTGTGAGTCTAGCTGCCGTTTTTGCTGACTGCGTCAAACAGGTGCAACTGGCGGGTCATGCCTTCGTCTTCAAAATGGACGGGATAGTTACCACTGAAGCAAGCATCACAGAAGCCTTGCTTTTCGCCTTTGAAGTAAGCGTACATTCCTTCCTGGCTCAAATACGCCAGCGTGTCCGCCTCGATGTAACGGCGAATCTCTTCCACCGAGCTCGAAGAGGCGATCAATTCGCCGCGGGTGGGCGTATCAATGCCGTAATAACAAGGACCCGTCGTTGCCGGAGAGCTAATGCGCATGTGCACTTCACGTGCGCCCGCATCGCTCAGCATGCGAATGATTTTCCGGCTGGTGGTGCCGCGCACGATCGAGTCGTCGACGACGATCACACGTTTGCCCTGGAGCACCTCTTTCTGCGCATTCAGTTTTATCTTGACGCCGAAGTGGCGGATCGACTGAGCCGGTTCAATGAATGTTCTCCCAACGTAATGGTTGCGGATAAGCCCGAATTCCAGCGGGATCCTGGACTCCTCCGCAAAGCCGATGGCGGCCGGCACACCCGAATCGGGTACCGGCGTCACCAGATCAGCTTCCACAAAACTTTCCCGCGCTAATTGGCGGCCGAGCGCTTTGCGCACCTGATAAACGTTATGGCCGAAGATGTTGCTATCGGGCCGGGCGAAATAAATATACTCAAAAATGCACTTTGCGTGCGACGCCGGCGGAAAGGGCTTCAGAGACTCCATGCCGTCGGGACCGAAAGTCAGAATCTCGCCAGGCTCAACGTCGCGGATGTAATCCGCTTCGATCAAATCCAATGCGCAAGTCTCGGAGGCGATAACGTACGCACCGGCATTTTTCTCGTCCTTGAACTTGCCCAGAACTAGAGGGCGAAAACCGTGAGGATCGCGCGCCGCGATCATCCGGTCCAAAGTCAAGAACAACAGCGAATAGGCGCCACGCGCACGGCCCAAGGCCTCAACAATGCGGCCCATCAAAGTTGGTTCCCGCGAAGTTGCGATCAAGTGAATGATGACCTCAGTGTCCGAGGTAGACTGAAAAATCGAGCCGGCGCGTTCCAGCTCATCGCGCAGCAAAGCGCCGTTCACGAGATTGCCGTTGTGTGCGATGGCGATGGGTCCTTGCGAATATTCGACCACGAACGGTTGGGCATTTTTCAAGTGACTCTGCCCCTGAGTGGAATAGCGGTTGTGGCCGATGGCGCTGTTGCCTTTCAACTGCTTGATTACCTCCTCCTTGAACACGTCAGCGACGAGGCCCATCGCGCGATGGGAAATTAACCCTTTTCCGTCGGACGATACGATGCCGGAAGATTCCTGGCCGCGGTGTTGAAGCGCATAGAGACCGAGATACACCATATTGGCGGCCTCGGGATGTCGGTAGACACCCATCACCGCGCATTCTTCATGGAATTTGTCGAACATGATCTTGTAACAGTTCCGGATTCCGTGTTTCAGGTTCCAGCTTTCTCGAATTAACGCGAAACTCTAAACTCGAAACCCTAAACTCACTCTTTTAGCCGTTCCGCTAGCCCGCCTGACCAAGCCGCGCGCATGTCCTCCAGCGGTAAAGCCAATAGGGGCTGAATGATGAACCGGCTGCCGCCCACCGTGCCGATCACTTGTAGCGGCACAGAATGGCGCGCCGCGATTTGTCGCAGGGCGACTAAGTTATCGGCAGCCAACGAAACGATGATGCGCGATTGCGATTCGCTAAATAGATACGCATCGGCGCGGTTCATCTCGGGGGCATCGATACGCACGCCCATTGGCTTGTCGGGTCCTGTGACGCAGCACTCCGCAAGCGCCACCGCAAGGCCGCCGTCCGAGATATCATGCGCCGAAGAGAGCAATTGTTGTTCGATCGCTTCGCGGCAACAGCTTTGCGCGGCTTCTTCCATCGTCAGATCGATCCAGGGAGGCGTCCCGCGAGTCTGGCCATGGATAAATCTCAAGTACTCACTGCCGCCGAGCTCCTCGCGCGTGCGCCCCAGCAGCACGACCAGGTCGCCGGCGGCTTTGAACCACGGCGTCGTCGCGGTCTCAACCCGCTCAAGCAAACCGACCATGCCGATAGTCGGCGTCGGATAGATCGGAGTGCCGTCGGTCTCATTATAGAAACTCACGTTGCCGCTAACGACGGGAATGTTGAGCGCGACGCACGCGTCACGCATGCCATGAATCACTTCGGCGAACTGCCACATGACCGCCGGGTTCTCCGGGCTGCCAAAATTAAGGCAGTCCGTGAGGCCAATGGGACGCGCGCCTACACAGGCGAGGTTGCGCGCCGCTTCCGCAACCACAATCACGCCGCCCACATAAGGATCAAGATAACAGTAACGGCTGTTTCCATCCACCGTAAGGGCCAAAGCCTTTCTTGTTCCTTTTACGCGGATCACCGCCGCATCCGCACCGGGCGGCACTACGGTGTTGCCGCGGACGTAATGATCGTACTGGCGAAAGATCCACTCCTTCGACGTGATGTTCGGCGCGGCTAAAAGTTGTTTCAACGTTGCGCCCAGATCTTTGGGCTCAGCGATTGCGGCGATCTCAAACTGTTGCAGTTCGTCCAAATTAGCCGGACGGGCGGCGGGCCGCTCGTAAGCCGGCGCTTCTTTTGTCAGCGCCGCCACCGGAATCTGCGCCACCTCGGCGCCGGCGGAGCGG
>DATACQ010001016.1:0-4144 GCA_036258955.1 Binatia bacterium | reverse complement strand
ACCACGAGGTTGATGGAGCCTAATAGGGATGATGGAGCTACAACTTGTTTAAAGCTCAGGCTTACGGATTTGGCGTACCGAGGTAGATCAAGATTGCATGGCTTTATTCAATGGCGAAAGGGTCTGCGTGCGAGGGATCTGTCTCGCTCAGGTGTAACTGCCAAAGCGCCTCGATAACAGTCGAGCTGCCCCGACAAAAGTGATTGAGCCGAGAATCGCAGTTGCAAAATCCGTAAAGGAACTGCCTTTGCCGATAAGGATCCAAAAGAACAGATACTCTCCGAAACACGCGCCGATGGCTCCGAGGAAGATGTCGGCAATACTCGGCTTTCTCCGGATGAGAACGCTACCCTCCGCATCGACGGTTTTTCCGGTCAAGTAACCGATAATTCCTCCCACAACTATTTTTACTATCAAATTCATTATACCGTCCATTCCCATAGTAGTTTGGAGGGATTAGATAGCCTCGTCGAATCCCGACGTCTTATAAAATCCCACCCAGTCGGACGTCGTTAGTTTCTCGCGACGCGAGCAGCCGTTTCGTGAACTCTGACAATGCCGGGTACTGGCGGCCGTTAATTGCGGACCCATTCTCGGCTGCTTTGTTGAACGCGGATTAAACGCGTAAGCGGGTTGCCACGAGAATCCTTCTCCAACTCCATGGCCACGATGTCGCCAGACTGTAGTTGCGCGACCCGATATTCACGCCCACGAAACATCACCTCGTCTCCGCGTTGTAAGTGACCATCTCGCGGCCACCGTTATTCGGTTGCAGGTGAATTGCTCCGGTCTGAGTATTTAGGCCCTCCACCGTGGCCACGAGCTCATTTTGCGCAGGCTGGCTTGGCCTAACCGGAAGCGGATCTCTGCCTATCACCGCGGTGTCGCCGCTGCATCCTGCGCTGACGGTCAGCACCACGGCCAGAGTTATGCCAGATGACGCACGACTAATCAGATTCATAGTGTCATCTCCTAGTACAGGATGGATCCTGCCTCTATCTGTGCCTTCCGACTCTCATATTCTTTCCTGGATATTTTCTCCGCTTTGAAATCCTCTTCCAGCCTGTTCATCTGGCTATAGGCGTTATATTCGTAGCCGGCACTAGAGCCGAGAGCTCCCACCGCCGCCCCTCCGAGAAACGCGCAACCCCCTTGCCCGAAAGCGAGCATCAACGCAAACACTAACATCAATTTTTTCATTTCAATCTCCTCGGTTGGACTGGTTAGAGGGTCAAATCAGGTTACTTCCAAATTGAAAGTTTGGTAAACCCAACCGCATCGAATCTGCTTTAAACGACGCCGAAGACCCGGAATCTCTAGCCGCCGGGGTGCTCTCGCTTTTGTTCCTCATAATCTTGCCTTTCGGCCTCTTGAGTGTTCTTCGCAGACTCCTGCCGAGAGCCAATGAAGCCTTGGCCTTTTTTCACGATCACGTCAGCGCTCTCGCGAAGCTTTCCCGCTTGCTTACGCAGAATGTCAAGACCGCGCTGGCTGCGCTGACGAAGATATTTCCACATCTCTTCGCCCGTGCCGGGCGCCAGCAGCAGCGCAGCGACGGCCCCAAGCCCGACGGCAACCCACAACGAAGAAAATCTAAATTTGTCTTTGGTTATCATGACGCTTCCTTCTTTCTCCTATTTGAATGCAACCGGTGTTGACAATACACCGGTCCTCTAGGAGTTGCTGTCTAATACTGAACGATTTCAAAAAGAAGATCCCATAACCATCCCGACATGAGGACGATTTCCTTTGGCACGAAGCGAGAGCGTAGCCTAGCCAAGCACCCTGTCGAGATCCTCCGTTCCGTGCCGCGCATCCCGTCGCAGCATTGTATTTCTCGGTAATTTGAGATCTAGTGATCACGATTAGAGATGCCAGATCAATTTTCGCCATCGCAGCCGGACGATGACGGTAACCGGGAAATCTGAGGAAAACGTTGCTCGGTCCCACCACTATCTTTCTGGTCATCGTTCTGGGCACAGCCCTGATGGTGATCAAAATTTTCAAGGAATACGAACGGGGAGTGATATTTCGTTTGGGACGGCTCGTCGCCTTCCGCGGCCCGGGACTTAGCTTCGTTATTCCTTTCATTGAAAAAATGGTGCGGGTCGATCTGCGGACGCTGACGATGAACGTCCCTCCACAAGACGTTATTACCCGCGACAATGTGTCACTCAAGATCGCTGCTGTAGTCTATTTTCGCATACTGGATCCGAATAGCGCGCTTACCCAAGTAGAAAATTATCTGTTTGCCGTCTCTCAACTCGCTCAAACCACTCTGCGTAGCGTCTGCGGCCAGGCGGAACTGGACCAGATCCTAAGTCAACGCGAACGAATTAATGCTCAGATACAAGAGATTGTAGATGTGCAAACCGCCCCTTGGGGGATCAAAGTCGGCCTGGTGGCAGTCAAAGATATCGACCTTCCGCAAGAGATGCAGAGGGCAATGGCGAAACAAGCGGAAGCAGAACGAGAAAGGCGGGCCAAAGTCATCCATGCGGAGGGAGAGTTTCAGGCCTCACAGAAATTATTTGACGCTGCGGAAATCTTGGCCACGCAGCCGGCCTCTTTCCATCTTCGTTTCTTGCAGGCGCTTTCTCTGGTTGCCGTTGAAAAAAACCATACGATTATCGTCCCGATGCCCCTCGAGCTGCTTGAAACGTTTCGATAAGTCAGGCTTGGGCGAACTCTTGATCGGAGGTAACTGCGTCCCGTGCGGGTCCCGGCGATCGCCATGCCCGTAGCATGACACCCGTTACCGCGCAACCACCGATGCCGACAAGATACCCAATTTGGCAGCGTCGATGAGATCGTCGCTGAAAGCCAGCTGAGCAATAAAGAGCGACATCGTGAAGCGATTCCGGCGAGGAGGGCGGCCACCCGCCAGCAACTTTTAACTACCTCCGTTCACGGGGCGGGCTGCCACTGCGCTATGTAAATCATTTTCCTGGTTCACGCTTGGCGAAACAGCGGTCCAGGAAAAGACTCACCGGCCCACGCGCCTGCTGAGCTAGAATTCCGGCGAGTTCGCCTTTGTTGAGCCAAATCCCCTCACAGCTTCCACACTGTTCCAGAGTGAGTCCCATAAATTCATACTTCTCGAATGTCCCTGAACACTTAGGGCAGGTCGCCATCCGCCGGGCGCGTTTTACCGCTTCGGCCTTGTGGAACTCGAGTTTCATTTCTTCGATCAATTCGTGTTCCTTGACGGCAAAGTAACCGTCCTCGTTCGCCCGCTCGTCAAATTCCACCGATTCGACCGAAAGATTCTTTTCGTTTTTCATGATTTTTGCTCTCCTAAACTCTTGCCGGAAATTCTCAATCAACTCAGAACCTCAATCCCCTGAAGGAAGTGCCGCATTCACAGGTCTCCTTTCACGTTGGAATTGTTGAACACGAAGCTCGACTGCGTCAGCCCCTCTTTGTAATCGAGCTCCGTTCCGTTCAGATGAAGCATGCTCTTGGCGTCGAGCAAAACGCGCGCGCCGTTTTTCTCGAAGACGCGGTCGGCTGCGGAGGGCGAACCGAGATCCATTTTGTATTCCATTTCTCGGTCTCCAGTTTCGACAGCTTTGACACGGAGTCCAAGTCCCGGTTTCGCTCCTACGATAATCCGTATCGTCTCCGCGGCACGATCCGTGATGGTGATTTCTACACTCATTCTGTGAACTCCTTGCCTAGCTTACAAACGGCTGCTCTTCTAAATGAATATTCTTTACCAGCCATTTCTCGTGCATGATCTTATCCTGGATGCGCAAAAGACCCTCAGTCAGCGCTTCCGGGCGCGGCGGACACCCAGGAACGTAAACGTCTACAGGAACGATTTTATCGACGCCTTTACAGACGGAGTAGGCAAGCTGAAAAAGTCCTCCGCAATTTGCACAGCTGCCCATCGAAATAACGTATTTCGGATCAGGCATCTGGTCGTAGAGAAGCTTAGTCCTTTTTGCCATCTTGTACGTCAGCGTCCCGGCTACGATCATCAGGTCAGATTGACGAGGTGTCGCACGAGGAACAGCGCCAAAGCGGTCGATGTCGGCTCGCGGCCCCCCGGTTTGCATTAGTTCGATGGCGCAGCAGGCCAAGCCAAAGAGCATGTACCACTGCGACGAGGCTCGTCCCCAGTTAAGGAGATCATCGACCT
>DATACQ010001015.1:0-1556 GCA_036258955.1 Binatia bacterium | reverse complement strand
GGTGGCTTCAAGGCCGTCGCCGGCGCTCACGGCGACGAACTTGCCCGCTTCTTCGGCGAAGAGCTCAGCTATGGCGCGGGCGTTCCGCCGCCTGACCGCGACGCCCGTTAAAATCAGCGCGCCCGTATCGACTTCCTCGCGACGGATTTTCGCCTTTTTATATTGCTGGTTGATAAACGCTTCCAGAGCTTCGACGTCGATCCGCGTATCATCGACGTAGGGTGTGAGCAAGATCTCCGATTCGTTTAGAATTTCTCGTTTGGTTACTCGATAGCGGGAACCTTCGAGGGTAAGCTCGAGGCGTGAAAAGACCAGGTGGGAGGTTGAAGAGCCGATATCGACACCGACGCTGGTGAGCCTAAGCTCCTCTTCTTCCTTCATATGCCGGTTGGCATTGGAGAATGAAGCTTTGGGTGTATTGCTGTCCATCAACGTCCTTAGTAGGTCTTGAAAACCGCCTCGCGGACTGTCTCTGGCATGTTAAAGATTGCGCTCAGAACGCGTGTCCGAGTTGTCCTCGCGAGGACCAGCTATCGCGGATCAGCCGTCAGCGTCAGCTAGAGATCGGCAGCCCGTGAATCTCATGGGCATTGCTGATGGCGGACCGAACAACGAAGATTCGGACCGAGACTCTAGACTCCAGACCCGAGACCCAACACTCTCCCTAATACGACCTCTCGTAAAGATCCTGCTCCATGCGGGATTTGGCGCCGACGCTCGCCAGGGTCTGTTCGAATTCCTTGCGCAGGAAGGGATCTTCCTCGTTGTAAGGAATTGCCGTGCCGCCATCTTTCATATCGATGGCGCCGTAGTCAATGGCCTTTTCACCCGGGCGGCCTCTGTCGCGTCCCGGCGCATTCGGACCAAACCACGCCGTGAGACGCAGCGGCTCTTTGCTGGCGCCGAAATGGGCGTGAAACCAGTTACCGCTCATCGGCGCGGCGCTGACCATGCCCACGGGCTCGTAGTCCTGCCGGCGGATCAGTTCGGTTGTACCTTTTTCCCAGGGCCGAGTGCCGAGGTGCGCCGGCCAGGTGTATGTGTAACCCTTGCCGCTGAGGCAGATGAGCACGGCCGCCGAACCGTGGGCGTGGGCTTTTGAGTAGCGCCCGGTCTCATGCTGGCCGATCCAGAAATAAAATTGCTGTCCCGCCATGTGTGGTTCGATGCGCCGGTAGCCGGGGGAACGGCGATTGTCCAGAGGCAGCTCGCAGGAGATCACGTCGGGAATGATATTGGTTTTACGCATGGCGAGGCCGCGCAGAGGGTCAGGGCTCACGTCTTCTTTATACTTGAAGTAGTCGCCGATCTCCGGATCGAAGCGGTCTTTGAACTGGTAAGGACAATTGAAGATGAAATCGACGTTATCGAAATTGTTCATCACGTTAGGCGCCGTGGTTCCGGCCAATAAAAGCGCCGGGCTCGACGTGGCGTTCACGATGCGATAATTCGCGTTGAGCGGGATAGCGAAGATCGAACCTCTCTGCCACTCGAAAGTAAGTTTCTTTGGGTTGCCGTCAACCCAGACCTCGGTGGTGCCGCGGCCCTCGACGACG
>DATACQ010001014.1:0-1843 GCA_036258955.1 Binatia bacterium | reverse complement strand
CGAGTCTTGGAAAATCGATCGCTCTAGGTTACGCCGCCCGGCAGGCGGTCGATCGCGGTGATGAGATCGAGGTCGAAATCCGGGGCCGCAAGGCCCGCGCTAAGACAGTATCTTTGCCGTTCGTCCGCCGCTGATCGAGTTGATGGGGCGATGGCACAGGAGGATGCATTATGGAGTTTCCCGAAGGGCTGCTGTACTCAAAGGAACACGAGTGGGTGCTCGTTGAAGGCAACAGCGCGACCATCGGTATCACTGAGTTTGCGCAAGAAGAGTTGGGCGATGTCGTCTATGTAGAATTGCCCGAAGTGGGCGAGAAAATAGTCAAAGACGATCCGTTCGGCGCGGTAGAGTCCGTGAAAGCGGTTTCCGATATCTACGCTCCTGTCGGTGGCACGGTGCTGGAGATCAACGACGTGTTGCCCGACAGCCCTGAAACGATCAATGATGATCCATACGGCGATGGTTGGATGATCCGGGTCGAGATGAATGACAAAGATGACCTAAAGGATCTGATGTCCGCAGAGGAATACGCCGAGTATGTCGAGCAACAAAAGGACGAGGAAGAAGAGGAAGACGATGAGGAGCGTGAGGACGACGACGAAGACGAAGAAGGCGAAGACGATAAGTAACCTCGGCGCATGCGTTACACTCCGCAGACGGAGCTCGATTGTGAGCGGATGCTCCGGACCATCGGCCTAGAACGGATCGACCAGCTCTATAGCCAGATCCCTCCCTCGCTTGCTGCCCGTGCGAAGATCGACCTGCCCGTCGGTCTCACTGAACCGGAAGTCAAAAGACGCTTGGCGGTCCTGGCCTGCAGGAATGCTGCGGCTCCGGATTGGAGTTTTTTTCTAGGCGGTGGCATCTATCAACATTTCATTCCAAGCGCGGTAGATGCGCTGATTTCACGTTCTGAATTTTTGACCTGCTACACGCCGTATCAGCCCGAAGTCAGCCAGGGAACATTGCAGGTTCTCTACGAATTTCAGACTCTGATTTGCCAGCTGACAGGCATGGAAGTCTCTAATGCGGGCGTCTACGACGGCGCGTCGGCCGCCGCTGAAGCCGTACTCATGTCCCGCCGCGTGCAGCGCGAAAGCCGACGCCGCATCCTCGTTTCTCGCGCTCTTCACCCGCAGTACCGCGCGGTCATCGCGACTTACTTGAAAAACCTCGGCGACCTCGAGCTTGTGGAAGTTGCCTTCGGCGCGGACGGCGCGACGGATTCAGATCGGCTCTCTGCCGCTCTGGATGACCGGGCGATGTGCGTCGTCGTCGGCTATCCAAACTTCTTCGGCGTTGTCGAAGATCTCGGTGCGCTGCGCGCGGCGTGCTCACGGGCCGGCGCGCAATTGATCAGCGTGACGACTGAAGCGCTATCTCTCGGGCTGCTTAAGCCGCCCGGCGCTTATGGTGTCGACATCGCGGTGGGCGAAGGACAGAGCCTGGGTGTGCCCATGAATCTTGGAGGTCCGGCGTTCGGTTTCTTCGCCGCGCAGAAAAAGTTCATGCGTAACCTGCCCGGCCGCCTGGTGGGCGAGACGGTGGATGGTGAAGGGAGGCGCGGGTTCGTGCTGACGTTGGCTACTCGCGAGCAACATATCCGCCGGGAGAAGGCGACCTCCAATATATGCACAAGCCAGACCCTCTGCACGACTGCGGCGACGGTGTATCTCTCCTTGCTCGGTAAAACCGGAGTGCGCCGAGTCGCGGAGGTGAATGTCGCGCGAGCGCACGAAACGCGCGCGCGCCTGGTTGACGAAGCAAAGCTCGAAAACCGTTTCTCCGGCCCGTTCTTTAATGAGTTCGTAGTGCGCGCGGCTGATGTGGCGCTGCTGGAAGA
>DATACQ010001013.1:0-2610 GCA_036258955.1 Binatia bacterium | reverse complement strand
CCAAGGCTCTGGGCGCCAGCCACGCCCGGCTCCTCAAGCATTATCACTCCGGTAATATCTCACCGATGAGAAAAGTCGTCGGCTACGCCAGCGTAGGAATCGAGCTACAGTAGCGATTTCCTAGGGGCGCCACACGGTTTGACTTGCATTATACGCTTTGTTAAGGGTTCTCCATGCTAGGGGTGTCTGTGTGAACGGACTGAGAGCCTGATGGAATCTCGGGCAACCCTTCGAACCTGATCCGGATCGCGCCGGTTTAGGGAAGCCGTGAAAGTGATGGCCCCCGTGGGTTCTGCGGCGGGGGTGAACTTGAGACCGTATTCCCTGGCCAAAGTGTCGGTCGGCGCGAATACGGTTTTTTTATTGCCATGAGAATCCACATCAACGGCGAACACAAGGACATTCTCGAAGGACAGAGCATCGCGGCTCTGCTCGAACAATTGCAGATCCGGCCGGGTCGCGTTGTAGTCGAGCTCAATCGCGCGATCATTTCGCGCGAGGCACATGGATCGACATTGTTGAAAGACGGGGATGTGTTGGAAATTGTTCACTTTGTGGGCGGAGGATGAAAGTTATGAACGACTATCTGGAATTGGCCGGTGTTAAATACCGCTCCCGGCTCATTGTAGGAACTGGCAAATACAAGGACTTTGCTGAAACCAAGACGGCAATCGAAGTGTCCGGCGCGGATATCGTCACGGTAGCCGTGCGGCGGGTCAACATAACCGACTCGGGGAAAGAGAATCTACTCGACTATCTGGATCCCAAGAAATACACGATTCTGCCGAACACCGCCGGTTGCTATACCGCCGACGAGGCAGTGCGCACGTGCCGTTTAGCTCGCGAAGCCGGTGTCGGAAAACTGGTCAAGCTAGAGGTGATCGGTGACGATAAGACCTTATTCCCGGATATTCCCGCAACCCTGGAAGCAGCAAAAATTTTAGTTCAAGAGGGTTTCACGGTGTTGCCTTATATCACCGATGACCCCGTTACAGCCAAGAAGCTACAAGACATGGGTTGTGCCGCCGTCATGCCGTTGGCCGCGCCTATCGGCTCAGGGCTGGGGATTCGTAATCCGTACAATCTGCGTATCATCCTGGAACAGGCCACTGTTCCCGTGATAGTAGATGCCGGAGTTGGCACGGCGTCGGATGCCGCGTTAGCAATGGAGATGGGTTGCGACGGCGTATTAATGAACACCGCGATCGCCGGCGCCCGTGATCCCGTTCTGATGGCAGAGGCCATGCGCCTCGGGATTGAGGCCGGCAGAAAAGCTTTTCTGGCCGGACGTATCCCGAAAAAGCTTTACGCCACTGCCTCCAGTCCACTCGAAGGTATCTTGGGCTGAACGCTGCCAGTGCCGATTCCTGCATTTGACTTGTATCTTGTTACTGATCGAAGCCAGACTCAGGGGCGCGATCTGTTATGGGTGCTGGAGCAGGCACTGGATGGCGGCGGTGTCGGAGCCGTTCAACTTCGCGAAAAAGATCTCGAAGGCAAAGAACTATTTAGCCTCGCAGAGAAAGCTCGGGGTCTCTGCGCTCGGTACGGTGCCGCGTTATTTATCAATGACCGGATTGATGTCGCCCTGGCTGTCGGCGCTGACGGCGTTCAGTTAGCCGCAACTTCTCTTCCCATCGAGTCAGCGCGCGCTCTATTAGGCCCCACTAAAACAATTGGTGCTTCAACTCATTCACTGGAAGAAGCTCAACAGGCAGAGCGTTTGGGCGCCGATTTTGTTTTGTTCGGGCCAGTTTACTTCACTCCGTCTAAAGCCGCGTTTGGCCCGCCTCAAGGCGTGTTGGCTCTGAAAAAAATAGTGGAAAATACAAGACTACCCGTTTATGCTATAGGCGGAATCAAGCCGGAAAACATCAGCGAAATAATGGGCACCGGGGCCCGCGGTATCTCTTTGATCTCGGCGGTTCTGGCGGCGGCTGATCCCAAGCAAGCGTCCGCTGTGATGCACAAACTGCTTCGGAGGTCGTAACGTGGAACAGACAGCGCGGGAAGCGCTTTCCTATATCCAAGCCAATATTGCCGCCAACGCCGTAATAGCCGTTGTCACAGGTTTTGCAGCCTGCAAGAGCGTCGCCAGCGATTGGAAGGACATTGGCCTGCTGTTTATAGTTGTCGGGATCGCTGGTTTTTTCTTGGGTCAGTTCATGTTACTTTCTCTCGGACTAAAGGACTCTCTCGATCAGCTGCCTGAGTTCACGTGGGTATTCGATATTGTGATTGGCTTCGTGGGCTCGTTCATCGTCGCAACGATAATCAATTTTTTTAAACCGACGTAAGCCACCCTAGCTCAGTTGGTAGAGCAACTGATTCGTAATCAGTAGGTCGCCGGTTCGAGTCCGGCGGGTGGCTCCAGTGTTTTCAACTACTTGCGAATCCTCTATCCCTTAATCACCTTCACGGTTTCGCCTAAGGTTCGGTTTTTCCCTCCAAGAGCGCCCGTAGGGGCGCGTCGCCATCATCACGGATGAATTTGCCATAGTTGCCGCTCGAGTCATCTCAACGGATGTGCCGCACTGTTCCGCAATCCACTTGATATTGACGTTATGAGATAGCGCAACCGAAATATACGTGTGTCGCGTGTTGTAGAAT
>DATACQ010001012.1:0-3554 GCA_036258955.1 Binatia bacterium | reverse complement strand
GGGCGACCCGGTGCGCATGTATCTCAGAGAGATGGGCACCGTCTCGTTGTTGAGCCGAGAAGGCGAAGTCGAAATCGCCAAGAAAATTGAAAAAGGCGAAAATCAAGTTATTCACGAAGTGCTGACGAGCCCGTTGGCGCTCAGCTATATCTTGGCCCTCGGCGATAAACTGGCGAACCATGAAATTCGCGTGCGCGAGATCATCAAAGATGAAGGGGAGGAAGATTCCGAATCATCAGACGACGACGAACTACATGAGCGTCGGCTGCTGGATCAAATAGGGAAGATCCGCCGCACCGTCACCGAGCGCGAAAAGATATTAAAGGAATTGAACGGCAAGCGTCTCTCGGCGCGCCACCGCGAGAAACTGCTGGCCGCCCTGAATAAATTCCAAGAAAAAATCCTAGCGGGACTCAAGGCGCTGCAGCTTAACCGCAAGCAGACCGAGGCCATCGCCGACGGATTGAAACGAGGCATGGAGCGGATGCAATCGTTGGAGCGGCGAGTCAAAGAGTTCGAGCAGAAAATTGGCAAACCGGGAACGGAAATCGTCCGAATCGTTTCCGGCATGAACGGCAAAAAAAAGGACTGGCAGCGGCTTTCGGGCCAACTCCGCATGGGGCACGACGCCATTTTGCGCATGGCCGAAGACATTAAAAATGCCAGGCGCGATATTCGCCAGATTGAAAAAGAGCTGGAGATCCCGGCGGAAGAGGTTAAACGGCGCGTTTGCTCGATCATCGAGGGCGAGACCAACGCCAATCTCGCTAAAAAGGAGCTGATCGAGGCCAATCTGAGATTGGTCGTGAGCATCGCGAAGAAGTATACCAATCGAGGGCTGCAGTTTTTGGACTTGATCCAGGAAGGAAACATCGGCCTGATGAAGGCGGTGGACAAGTTCGAATATCAACGCGGCTACAAGTTCTCCACCTACGCAACCTGGTGGATTAGGCAGGCGATTACGCGCGCAATTGCCGATCAAGCGCGGACGATCCGCATACCGGTACACATGATCGAAACCATCAACAAACTGATCCGCACTTCCCGTTACTTGGTCCAGGAGATCGGCCGCGAACCGACGCCCGAGGAGATCGCCAATAAGATGGAAATCCCACTGGACAAGGTTCGTAAAGTGTTGAAGATCGCCAAAGAGCCGATATCCCTCGAAACCCCCGTGGGCGAGGAAGAGGATAGCCACCTCGGAGATTTCATCGAAGA
Source organism: Binatia bacterium (assembly GCA_036258955.1). Lineage (GTDB taxonomy): Bacteria > Desulfobacterota > Binatia > UBA9968 > UBA9968 > DATACQ01. The sequence continues at coordinate 2,336 of DATACQ010001012.1, read as the reverse complement.
CAAGCGAATTATCACTCCCTCGGACGCCGTCGTGAACATCAACTTGCAGGAGCAAACGCGCAAAGTTCTGGCGACTCTCACGCCACGTGAAGAACAAGTGCTGCGCATGCGCTTCGGCATCGGCGAAAGATCCGACCACACGCTTGAGGAGGTGGGACAAAAATTCACCGTAACCCGCGAGCGTATCCGCCAGATCGAAGCGAAAGCGCTGCGCAAGCTGCGCCATCCGAGCCGGAGCAAACGCCTCAAGACTTTCATGGAAAGCTGATTGCCAAGCCGAGCCCTTCCCGGTACGCTATAACTGCACCGCCACTTGAGGCCATAAGCACGATCAATAGAAGGAGACTCGTGCCTGTTGGCTCGTGCTCATGCCTCGCATCGAGAGGGCCCATAGCTCAGTTGGTTAGAGCCACCGGCTCATAACCGGTTGGTCCCTGGTTCGAATCCAGGTGGGCCCACCAACCCTCTTGCTCCGATTTTTCCTACTACTTGCGTCGCTTTCTGCCGCTGCTCGGGACAAAGGTTTCACTCAAGGTTTCACTTTTGACCCGGAAAAGGCGGCTCAACTGCCCCTGAGAATCGTGACGTTAGCCCGCGACGTGATCACTTGATCACCTTGTCCGCCCTCACCAGCACGCTTGGCGGAATGCCCAAGCCAATTTGCTTTGCCGTTTTCAAATTAATCATCAGCTCGAATTTTGTGGGTCGTTCAACTGGCAAATTGGCGGGTTTTGCCCCTTTCAATATCTTGTCAACGAAAGTTGCTGCACGCCTCCACGTATCCGGAATACTTGCGCCATAAAACATAAGCCCCCGACTTCCACGTATCCTGCTTCGCCGGAAATAGATGGCAAGTGGTTTTTCACTGCAAGGTCGGCGATCCGCTGACGATAAGTACCGAATAACGCTCCCTGGGTGACCAGCAGGGCGTTAGTTCGAGGTCGGCTCGCGGCCTGAAACGCACCATTGAGATCGGCTCCGCCGCGAACTTCGAGAAATCGAAGCTGGACCTTTGAACGGTCAGCGGTTTCTCGAATTTCCTTCAGTCTGTCTCCGGCCCCTTGAGCAAGCGGATTCCAAAGAACCGCTACAGTTTTGGCTCCGGGTACAGATTCGGTCAGCAGCTCAAGCCGTCTACTGTCCAATTGTGTTCCAAAGAATGTTAATCCCGTCACATTTCCACCCGGCCGCGCCAGGCTAGCAACCAGGCCCGCATCCACGGGGTCGCCGCCGACAGCTCCCATCACAATAGGGATTGTTTTAGTTGCGCTCTTCGCACCAAGAGATGCTCCCATATTGCCCGCAACCCATCTCGTACATAGGGGAGATCTGCGAAGAGTGGCCGCGTCTACCAATCTTCCGAGGCAACATGCATAGCAACTCAACGGTCGGACATTGCTGTGCCTTTATTCCTGACTGGAAGGGTTTCAGAGCCGCCGCGGGAGTTTAAGGCCGACGCAGGTAAACGCGGAATGTGTTGTTGCTTTATATCGCGTTTAATGCGATACCACGGCGTCATGCCTGAAAGCGGTATAACTTATCTGCTCATAGCCAACTTCATTGGGGTGGTTGTAATAGCGGTGCACATTTCCGACATCAAGAGGCTTACGCGGAACTACTCGCCGCTGAGTATAGAGGAGATTACGAAAAAAATACGCGATGCGGTTGACGAATTGTCGATCGATCAACATCTTGAGTCGATTGATCGGTATCTTGATGACCTCCGTCGCCAACTCACCTCGATCGAGGATGGAATCAATCGAATAAAGGAGCGGCTACATATCACGAAAGACACTCTTGGCAATGACACAATTGCCTCGACGCTACAGGAACTCCAAACCGTTCTGGACAGCACTGCTAATCTCATCGAAAATCTCGAGGGTGAAAATCAAGAGCTAGCTGCACAGAAATCCAAGAGTCCGTCTTCGGGCTAGTCTTGGCCGGGGGTAGCTGTAGGTTGATCGGCACCCCCCCAAAGACATCACTATCGCATAATCTGAGCGCATTGAGGGAAGAGACGGCGCTCGTTTTGCTCATCCGAGGCCGTTTTCGAAGCGCATCGGGTGTATTGTTTTTTGCTGTTGGCGCTCTTCTCTGTTGCGCACTTTGATTGACTTGCCCGCCTATTCCCGATATTAAGTTTCTTTTATTTCCGCCTAGCGAGCCGTTAGCTCAGGCGGTAGAGCATCTGCCTTTTAAGCAGAGGGTCGCTGGTTCGAATCCAGCACGGCTCACCACCGCGTCCCCGACGGGATTTGAACCCGTGTTATCGGCGTGAAAGGCCGGTGTCCTAGGCCGGGCTAGACGACGGGGACCGGTGGTGAGCCGTGCGGGAT
>DATACQ010001011.1:0-6216 GCA_036258955.1 Binatia bacterium | reverse complement strand
CCGTGCCCAAGGCCGATCATAAAAAGGCCCTCGGCATCGTCGAAAAGACTGCCGCCGCGGTCAATGCCAAAGGCGTGAGAGTCGACACCGATATGGCGAAAATTTCCGTGGTCGGCGTCGGCATGCGCACTCACGCCGGAGTCGCCGCCAGGATGTTCGAAGTTCTCGCCGCCGAGGGGATCAATATTCAAATGATCTCCACCTCGGAGATCAAAATTTCTGTCGTCATCGAAGCGAAGTACACGGAACTGGCGGTTCGGGTGTTGCACGAGTCGTTCATCGGCAAGCGAGGCGATGCATGAAGGACGTTCTGCTTTACGATACGACGCTGCGAGACGGCTGCCAGGCCGAGGACATTTCGTTCACGCTGGAAGACAAGCTGCGCATCGCCGAGAAGTTGGCGGAGCTGGGCATTGATTACATCGAGGGTGGTTATCCCGGTTCCAATCCGCGCGACGCCGATTTCTTCGCCCGCGTGAGGAAGCTCAAGTTAAGAAACGTGAAGATTGCTTCCTTCGGCACCACAAGGAAACCGGGGGCCAAAGCGTCGCAGGATTTGAATCTTAAAGTCTTACTCGATGCCGACACGCCCGTGGTGACTCTCGTGGGAAAAACTTGGGATCTGCACGTGCGCGATGATTTGCGCATCAGCCAGAAGGCGAATCTTGAGGTGATCGCCGATTCGATCGCCTATATGAAGCGGCGCGTCGATGAAGTCATATTCGATGCAGAGCACTTTTTCGACGGTTTTCGCGCCAATCCCGACTACGCGCTCGACTGTCTCAAGGCAGCTCAGGAGGGCGGCGCTGATTGGATCGTGTTGTGCGACACGAACGGCGGGCGTTTGCCCGGCGAGATTCGCGAGGCGCTCACGCATGTCAATCGCACTGTCAAGACACCACTCGGCATTCACTGTCACAATGACGGCGAGCTCGCCGTGGCCAACACCTTGGCCGCTGTTGAAATGGGCGTCACCCAGGTCCAAGGCACGATCAACGGTTTCGGCGAGCGCTGTGGGAACCTTAATTTGGTTTCGATCATCCCCAATCTGCAGTTGAAGATGGGCAAGAACTGCGTCAAACCGGCGCAGCTCAAAAAGCTACGCGAGGTATCGCATTTCTTCTACGAGCTCGCGAATATTCATCCCAACAAGCGTCAGCCTTACGTCGGCGACAGCGCGTTTGCGCATAAGGGGGGCCTGCATGTTTCGGGGGTTTTGAAGAACCGTGAGACCTACGAGCATATCGATCCCGATCTGGTGGGAAATCGCCAAAGAGTGCTGGTTTCCGATCTGTCCGGCCGGAGTAACGTGGTTTACAAGGGCAAGGAATACGGCATCGATCTCTCCGATAAGAGCGAAGCGGTTCATGACATTCTGCGCCGTATCAAGGAGCTGGAGAGCCGGGGCTACGAATTTGAAGCGGCGGAGGCTTCTTTCGAGCTTTTGATCCAAGAGGCGCTCGGAAAGAAAAAGAAGAATTTTGAGCTGATCGGCTTTCGCGTCATCGACGAAAAGCGCACCGAGGGTGAGCCGCCGATCTCCGAAGCCACCATCATGGTGCGGGTGGATGGCGAGATGGAGCATGCGGCTGCCATGGGCAACGGCCCGGTGAATGCGCTCGATCAGGCGCTACGCCGCGCGCTAACGAAGTTTTATCCCGCGCTCAAACTTGTGGAGCTTCTGGATTACAAAGTGCGCGTTTTGTCTTCGGGGGAAGGCACCGGGGCCGTGGTGCGGGTGTTGATCGAGTCCGGCGACGGGAAGGATCACTGGGGGACGGTCGGGGTATCCCACAATGTCATAGAAGCGAGCTGGCAGGCGCTTGTCGACAGCATCGATTATAAGCTCTACAAGGATGCGCGCCATCGGGCGAACTGAAGGAGGGGCGAGGCGGAAGGCGAGAGGCGATAGAGAAGAATACATTTTCTTATACTCACGCCTCGTGCCTCACGGCTCCCGCCTATCGGACATGTGGGAAATTCTCAAAGAAGACATCCAGGTAGTGTTCGATCGGGATCCCGCCGCGCGCAACGCCTGGGAGATCGTGCTGACCTATCCGGGATTTCACGCGCTGTTTTTTTATCGGGTCGCTCACCCGGCCTGGGCCCACGGTTTCAAGGGCGTAGCCCGCTTTATCAGCAATCTTGGCCGGTTCTTTACGGGTATCGAAATCCATCCCGGTGCCAAGATCGGGCGCCGATTCTTTATTGACCACGGCATGGGCGTTGTGATCGGGGAAACCGCGGAGATCGGCAATGACGTCACCATTTACCAGGGCGTGACCTTGGGCGGCACGAGTCTCAGAAAAGAAAAGCGCCATCCGACCGTGGAAGATTGGGTCGTGATCGGCGCTGGCGCAACGGTGCTTGGTCCGGTGACCCTTGGGCACAACAGCCGGATCGGCTCCGGCTCAGTGGTGGTGAACCCAGTACCGCCCCATTCCACAGTCGTCGGAATTCCTGGCCGGGTGGTTGAAAGCGAACGGGCCCGTCACGAGGCGCGCACCCATATTATCGATCTCGACCACGCCCATCTGCCCGACCCCGTAGCCAAAGCAATCGGCGGGCTCGTGGATTACGTCCAAAAGCTGGAGAAGCGGGTCGATGAACTGCAGGCCCGTCAGGGCGGCCTGGAGGAAAAAACCGCGGAGGAGAGCGAAGTGCTCAATAAAGTGAAAGAGCTGTTACGCAACACAGGAAGTTAGGAAAGGCATCAGGCAAGAGGCAATAGTCGCGGGGTAGGCGCAGCATGCTGCGCGCCCTATCCGCCTATCGAGAATACATGTCACAGAAGACAAAGGTAGTTGTGGCGATGAGCGGCGGCGTCGATAGCTCGGTCGCGGCGGCGCTGCTGGTTCAGCAGGGATACGATGTCCACGGCGTGTCGCTGCGCATGTGGGAAGGCACTGCCGGTCCGCGCGTCTGTTCGGATCACCGCGGCGCGGAAGCGGTCGCTGCCCGACTAAAAATCCCGTACGCTTTAATTGATTTACGTGAACGTTTCGCTGAGATCGTGGTGCAGCCGTTTGCGGCGGATTACCTCCGGGGGCGGACTCCCAACCCGTGCGTCGCGTGCAACCGAGATTTCAAACTCGGCAGCTTGCTTAACTGGGCCAAGGAACAAGGGGCGGATTACGTCGCCACAGGCCATTACGCGCGTATCGCTCGGGCCGGTCGCATGTTTTCCTTGTCGCGCGGCGCCGATCGCGGCAAGGACCAGTCGTATTTTTTGTTTGCGCTCTCCCAACAACAATTGGCGAACACCCTATTTCCGCTGGGCGGCATGCAAAAGACCGAAGTTCGCGAGCTTGCGCGGCGGATCGAACTGCCAACAGCGGAACGCGCGGAAAGTCAGGATGTTTGCTTCGGCGATTACAAAACGCTTGTGGCGTCTCATGCAAGTGAAAAACAGATCTCCGGAGGTGACATTGTCGGGATTTCAGGTAAAGTGCTTGGGCGCCACGACGGCATTCACGGCGTGACCATCGGTCAACGAAGAGGATTGGGTATTTCGGCCGGGGCGCCACTCTACGTCGTTGGCATAGACGAGCCGTTCAACCGAATTGTTGTCGGCCAGAAGAAAGACCTCAGCTGCGCTGGTTTAATTGCGCGCTCCGTTAACTGGTTAGATGGTGACGCGGACGAATTGCTCGAGGCTCAAGTGCAAATTCGTTACCGCGCGCCGGCGGTGCCCTGCGTCATACGGCGCGAGCCGGACGGCAACGTCGAAGTGAGGTTTAAAGAACCCCTGCCGGCGGTGACCCCGGGCCAGGCCGCAGTTTTTTACGAAGGAGAGAGATTGTTGGGCGGCGGTTGGATTGCAAAGGCTATAAAAAGTAGCCATTAGGCAATAGCCAGTAGGCAACAGGAAAAACGGTTCAATTCAACTAAGGTGATTGTCTTGAATTTCGAAACAATCAAAAACAAATCATCGGATAGAAGCACGCCAGACATGCGTGCTGAGTTTTGCTGGTGCCTATTGCCTAATGGTTATTGCCGGTTCTTATGAAGATCGCCATCACGACCCTCGGTTGCAAGATCAACCAGTACGACTCCGCTGTCATACAAAATCGCCTTGAGGACAAGCATTCTTTTGTGCGGTTCGAAGAGGCAGCCGACTGCTACATCATCAATACGTGTACGGTAACAGACCGCGCCGATTGGGAGGCGCGCCAGTGGGTGCGGCGCGCTAAACGCGCCAATCCCGAAGCCAAGATTATTGTCACCGGCTGCTACGCTCAGGTCAGCCCGACGGAGGTTGCGCAAGTCCCGGACGTGGATTACGTCGTGGGCCTCAATCGTTTGCCTGACTTGCTCCGGTTTGTTGAAACACCCCACAGAGGCGCGGCGGCGATTGCAGTGAGCGATGTCGAGCGCGTGCGCGGAGTGCCGGTGCTGGGCACAAGAGCGCTGCCAGGTCACACCAGGGCATTCCTAAAGGTCCAGGAGGGGTGCAACTACTCGTGCACGTACTGCATCATTCCCACGGCGCGCGGACGGAGCCGCAGTGTCGCGCCGCGCGAGGTTCTCGAGCAGGTGAGTGAACTGGCGCGCGCGGGTTACCGTGAGATCGTCTTGACGGGTATTCATCTGGGCGGCTACGGGCATGATCTCCGTCCGAAGACCGACTTGACCAGCCTTGTGGAAATGATTGCCGACAGCGGCATGGTTCCGCGGCTGCGTCTAAGCTCGCTTGATCCGCGGGAGGTGCCGGACCGCCTGCTTGATGCGGTAGCGGGGAGCGGCGTTCTTTGCGACCATTTGCATATCTGTGCGCAGGCCGGCGACGACTGGATTCTGAAAAAGATGCGCCGCAACTATGATACGGCTTATTACCGGGAGTTGTTGCTCAGAGTGCGCGAGCGCTTGCCCGATGCCGCTCTGGGCAGCGACATCATCGTCGGATTTCCCGGAGAAACTGAACGCCGCTTTCTAACTTCCCTCGAATATTTCGCATCGTTGCCGTTGACGTACTTCCATGTGTTCCCTTATTCGCAGCGGCGTGGCACCGAGGCGCTGGCGCTGGCTGATCATGTACCGCCTGGTATTAAGAAAAGCCGGGCGCGCCAGATGCGCGAACTCGGAGCGCAGAAGAATCGCGAGTTCTGTTCCCGATTCTTGGGGCGGGTTGTCGAAGTCCTGGTGGAGGAGAAGATCGACGTGGCCAGCGGCCGTTTGCGCGGCTTCAGCCGAAACTATCTTCCGGTGACGCTGTCAGGTGTCGCGGCCAACGAGGAAACTACCGTGCGGCTGGAACGTGTCGAAAACGGCCGGCTCGCCAGTACTCTGATTGCAGAGCCCGCTGATAGATCGGGTGTACAGCGGTCCCATTCGTAAAGCTCAATATCAGCATGGCGGTTCAACGTGAAACGAGAGGCGTCACTGACCGAACTGCAGGGCGAGCTGAGGTATACCTTTGCGGATCCGGCGCTACTAGCGCGCTGTTTGACCCACGTCTCCTCCGAGCGAAGCCAGCAAGACGGCCACAACGAAGTTCTGGAGTTTCTCGGCGACGCGGTCCTGGATCTTGCCGTCAGCGAACTGTTGATCCGTCATTACCCTGAACGAAGCGAAGGCGATCTGTCGCGCATGCGCGCGGGCCTGGTGAATTCCGACGTGCTCGCTGACAAAGCGGCGCAGCTCAAACTCGGGGCATTGCTGCGTCTTGGCAAGGGGGAAGAGCGCAGCGGCGGGCGAACCAAGCCATCAATCCTCGCCGGCGCTTTTGAAGCGCTCATCGGTGCCGTGTTTCGCGATGGCGGTTACGGCGCCGCGCTGGCTCTGGTCGAGCGCTATTTCGCGCGTAATCTCGAGGAGAAACAGCTCGGGCAGCGGGACTTTAAGACGCGCCTGCAGGAAATCAGTCAGATGCTCTTTCGCGCGCCGCCGGTTTATCGGATCATTCTTGAAAAGGGCCCGGACCATGCAAAGCGTTTCGTCACGGAAATCGCCGTGAACGGCAAGGTGCTTGGGCGCGGCGAGGGTTCGAGCAAAAAACAGTCGGAGCAGGAAGCGGCAAAAAGGGCGTTAGCGGAACTTCAGGCACAGAGTCCGGCCGGCACTGACGGCTGATGCGCTATTTTGCTTCACGGGCATTTCGTCTTCACGAATCATGCTCGCGGCTCGCAACCCCAATGCGCTACAAGAATCGATGACGAGCGAAGAGGCCACACGCCGCTTGCTTTATACTCAAACTTGCAGATTGCAAAACTGTCA
>DATACQ010001010.1:0-7529 GCA_036258955.1 Binatia bacterium | reverse complement strand
ACCACTCCGAGCCGGGCGACGCGAAAATTTTCTCCACGCCCATTTTTCCAAGCACGCGCAGCATTGTTTGTGCGCCGGTCAGTCCTTTGGTTTCAATCATGTTTGCTCCTCATAATTCCAGGTAAATCTTTCGTGCCTTTGTGCATCGAGTTTCTCACTCTGGCGGACGTGAGCCACATGTCACTCTGAGGCACAGCCGAAATCTTCGGGTGACGATCGGGCCGGTCGCAACCGGCCCCCTACATTGCATTCGACGCTTCGCTACCCTGATAAATTCGCTCACAATCCGGACGACATCAGTTATATGTTGTAAAACCTCTTAGCGTTATTCAGCAGCAAGTCTTTCTTAACATCCAGCGACAGGTCTTCACGGTTCCACAGGATACTGGCTGATTCCGGCCAGCTCATATCCCAGTGTGGATAGTCGGATGCGTACATCAGCGTTTTGGAACCGATTTCGCCTACGACGTAGCTGATCATCTTCTCTTCCGGCTCACAACCATAGTAAACGTTTTCACTGGCGAGGTATTCGCTCGGTTTTTTCTTGCAGAGCGGCGCTTCGACTTTGCCGCGCTTTTCCCACTCTTCGTCCATGCGCTCGCTCCAGTACGGGAGCCAGCCGCATCCCACTTCGAGATAGCCGATCTTCAGCTTGGGGAAGAGTTCGGGAATGCCGCCGAAGACCATCGCGGTGAGCTGGCGCAACACCGGGAAAGGATGCCCCGTGGTGTGCAGGCAAATGAAAGTATCGAAAACCTCGCTACCGGGCTCGTCGCCACCAAAGGCATGGACGGTTACGGGCGTGTCGAGGCGCTGCGCCTCTTCGTACAGGGGATAATACTCCGGGCTGCCAAGATTCTTTCTGTGCGCTTGCGCCGCCAACATGCCGCCACACAACCCGAGCTTGGTCACCGCGCGATTCAGCTCCTTGGCGCATTCAGGCGGATTGTTCACCGGCAGATTGGCGACTGCTTTCAGGCGCGGCGACGCCTTACAATAGTCGGAGATAAAATCGTTATAGGCCCGGCACAGCGCAGTCTGAAACTGCGGGTCGCGAACCCGCCCAACCCCCAGGCCGCTGGTGGGAAACATCACGGCGGTGTCGATCTGCTGCATATCCATGGCGGCGAGGCGCTCTTCGATTTTCGCGCCTGATTGCCCGAGCGTGCCGCCGAGATTGCGATCGTAATGCTCGCTGGGAATGAAGGATGCCCGTTGATTGCGATACGGCTCAGGCAAATAGGGTCTTAGGTCGTTATCGAAATCCCGCGCATGGGCGTCCGAATCCAGTACCTTGATTGCTTCGCGTAGTTCCATAATTTCACCTCGGAAATTTGAAGTTTCGTGGCGCGTGTTCAGCAGCGCGGTTAGAGACGTTCAAAGCAACCATCCAAGGCTGTCATTCTGAACGCGAGCTGCGTAATGGATATCGGCCGAGATCCTTCGCGTTGCTCAGGATGACAACACTACTGATAACGCACTACATTTCCCCACTCTAAGCGGCCACCGGCAACGACGCCGGCGCATTCAGATTATACAGTTTGCGCACATTGGTATTTAGCAGCTTATCCCGGTCGGCCGCCGGCAAGTGGGCCATATCGCGATCGATCACGGCGCGCGAGTTCGGCCAGGTGGAATTCTGATGCGGGTAATCATTGGACCACATGCAATTGTCAGTGCCCCACCAGGAAAAGAGTTTGCCGCCTACTTGATCATTGAAAAACGTCGCATACACCTGGCGATAAAAGTATTCGCTAGGCAATTTGTCGATACCGATCTTCTCGCGATGACGGTGCCGCTTAAACCCCTTGTCGCACTGGGCGAGCCAGAATGGGATCCAGCCGACTTCGTTTTCCACCGACACGATCTTCAATTTCGGATAGCGCTCCAACACGCCGGAAAAAATGATATCAAACAGCGCGTCCTCAATTTCGCGGTGCTGTCTTGTGCCGATACGATAGCGCTGGATCCCGGAGCTCGTCTGCCGGTTCATGCTCTCGCCGAAACCGGTGAGGATGTGCAGGTGCACCGGCAGATCCAGATCCTGTGAAGCGGCCCAGAAACGCTCGTAGTGCTCTGAAGTGAACGGAAGTTTCGGATCCGGCACTTGCCAGATCATGGTGCCGACGATGCCGGCTTTTTTGCAGCGCTCCATCTCGGAGATGGCGTTATCGATATTGTACATCGAGACCAGCGCGACGCCGTAGAGCCGATCCGGTACTTTCTGGCAGTAATCGATGATCCAGTCATTGTAAACTCTGAACAACGCTTCTTGGAATGTTGCATCGGGTATGCAGTACAAACCGAGCCCCAAGCTCGGATAGAGCACTTCGGCAGCAACGCCGTCGGTTTTCATGTCGTTCATGCGTACGATGGGATCCCAACCGCCGGGCCGCGCCACGGAAAATCCTGCGCGCCGGTAACTTTCGACTTCGTCCGGCCGGCCGCCGGCCATGAACAAAGCGCCCACGGCCTGCGCCTGCACCTCGGGAGAACCGAACATCCACGCGTCACGTTTTTCATCGAAATAAACTTTGGGAGCGCGCTCGCGTAATGCTTGCGGCATGCCTTTTTCCCATAGATCCGGCACCTCGATTACATGCGAATCCGACGAGATGATCGTCTGCTCCATAACTCCTCCTTCGAGCTTACTTCTTACCCCATAGTTTATCGAAAAAGCCACTCTTCTCCATTTCGTCCAGATAGCGAGTGTCAATCAATTCTTGCGGTTTGAGTTTCTTGGCACGCGGATCGGTGGCCGCCACTTCGTCGAGAATCGCCTCGATGGCCTCGGGTTTGAGAACCAGACGCGGTTCTAACGCTTTAATCTCGGCGTTGTAAGCGGCATCAAGAATGGTTCGATCCGTCAGGCGTAACTGCTTGCCCATTACCTTGTAGACAAACTCTTTGTCGGTGTGGAGAATTTTTGCCGCTTCAGCCATGGCGCGCATGAACCGGCCCATGACTTGAGGGCGTTTTGCTATGACAGAACGTTTTGTAACAAACGCCGTCGCCGCGTAGGGTATTTTGAGGTCCGCGCCGTAGACGACATAGTGGTAGCCCTCCGCAAGAGCTTTCGCATCCGATGGCGCCGTCAGGGTGGCGACTTCAATGTTCTTGCTCAGCAGTGCAGCCAAGCTTTCCGGATCTCCTCCCGTTTGTATGAAGTTAAAGTCCCGGTTAGGCTCCAATCCCGAACGCCGGAGGGCCTGGATGGTAAAATAATGTGTATTACTGCCGATGCGACTGACGGCGACACGCTTTCCTTTGATATCCTCCGGCTTCTTGATGTTCCCGCCCGCCACAATGCTTTGAGTCATGACATTTTTTACGCCGCCGACGAAGACCAAATCGCTCGCGCCCTGAACGTAAGCACGCACGTTGCCAACGCCGCCGGTCAACGTCATTTCCGCATCACCGCTGAGTATTGCGGCTGTGACCATGGTCGAGGAAGCCACGAACACTAAATGATGGTCCAAGCTGTATTTGTCGAACAGGCCCGCCTCCTGCGCGATCCACGGCATGGACTGAGACATGACCCGGGCGGAATGAATGGTGACGAGCTTATCCGCCGGGACAGCGGCATGAGAGACACAGGTCAGCAGGCTGAGAAACAGTCCGGCCGTGATGAGAAAAATTTGCGTTCGTTTGACCACAGTTAATGCTCCTTTACACCGCGCCAGACGCGCTGTTGCATTTATCCTTTTCTATATCTTTCAGGAAGCGATTGTCAAAGATTCCGGACGGCGCCGGAGATGACAAGCGGCCGCTGAAGAATCGTGCATAAAAATGGCCATTCTCCTTCTCGATCCTCTATGCTCATTTCGTGACCATCAGCGGTTGCCATACAGCTCTTGAACAAAGCCGCTCTCTTCGATCTCTTTTAAAAAACGATTGTCAAAGAAGTCGGCTGGGTTAGCATTTGCCGCCTTTGGATTATCGGAAACGGCGAGAACGGATTTTATGTAGTCCTCACTGACGTAGGGAACCCTTGGGAAAATGCCGCGAAACGATTGATAAGCTTCATCCAGAATGGCGCCGTCATTTGTCACGAGATAACGGGCCAGAGCGCGCTTGCTGGTCGTAGCGTCTTCGTTGGCGATCTTGATCGCCGCGATATACGCGCGCAGATAGATTTTGACTCGCTCCGGTTGTTGGCGCGCAAAGGAGCGGCGTGTGGCAATGCCGCTATGAATGTAGGGCAGACCCAATGCCGCGATATTCATCAGTTCTTTGTGGCCCATGCGCCGCGCCGCCAAAGTAGTCGGGGAGGAAAGCACGCCGGCCGAAACGATGCCGCGATCAATGGCCGCAAGCACTTCGCGCACGCCGCCGAGATAAAGAAACTTCACATCTTTGCCGGGCTGGAGGTTGTGGCGCTGCATTAAAGCAATGACCGCGTGCTCCGAGGAAGCGCCCTTGCTCATAATTCCGACGATTTTGCCCTGCAGGCTGGAGATATCTTTGACCTCGGGCCGGGCATAGAGGGAAAAGCCGTAGGTCGGAACCCCCACCGCGATCGCCACTAGATCGCCACCCGCCAACACCGTATTGACCACCGCGCCCCCGATAGAGGCGAGATCGATATCACCCGCCACCATCGATTGATTCATGCGCGCCGCGCCGGAAATGAAAATGTTCTGAACTGCAAAGCCATACTTCTGATCGAGCTTGGCATCGGAAACGAGCCAAAGCGGCAGCATCGCGCCGCTCGGCTGCGGATAGCCAACGCGGACCGGTTGCGGCGCGGAAGCGCCAAGCACGCAACGTGCCTCCAAAACGTAACCCAGCAGAACAAGCGTTAGTATCAACGATGCTCGCATGGATGTTACTCCATCTCTCTCTTGAAAGTCGTCGACAAAGTACTCTCCTGCGGCCCTTTCCGCGCATCCGAAAGCGCAGCTCGATTATCAACTAACTTCCATGAGCGGCGCCCGCTCCGCGTCTCGACCCTAGGTCCGCGTGGCCGTAAACCCGAACCCGAGACTCGAAACCCAGGACAGTCCCCGTTACGACCAGAACCTCCGGCGCCACTGCTCGATGGCATCCGGGTTAACCACCGTCTCTGGAATTTTTCCGTCAAGAATCGCGAGAATGCTTTCAGCGGCCATGCGTTGACCGGCTTCGGATGAGCCGGGGTTGGCGCCGATATTATGCGGCGTGATGATGATCTTTATCGGATCCACCTCGCGCAGCGGATTGCTTAGGGGCATTGGCTCTACCGCGAAGACGTCCAGCGCCGCCCCGGCGATCACCCCCTCGTTCAAGGCCAGAGTTAGGTCCGCTTCGTTAATTGCCGGCCCGCGCGACGTATTGATGATGTAAGCCGACGGTTTCATCATCTTCAGCTCGCGCATCGTAATCATGTTGCGAGTTTCTCTCGTGAGCACGACATGGAGCGTTACGACATCCGCCTCCCGCAACAGCTCCTCCAATGACACCATCTGGATTCCCAGCGGCGCAACGCTTTCCTGCGCGACATAAGGATCGTAGCCGAGAAGCTTCACGTCCCATCCAGCCAACCGTTTGGCGACGTTGCGGCCGATGCGGCCGACGCCAATAATGCCAATGGTCCTGCCGACCATCAGCATGCCGCGGTTCTCATTTTCCTTCCAGCCACCGGCGCGCAAGAATGTCTCGTTCAACTTGAGACGCTTCAACAACGCGACAATGAATCCGACCGTTGCTTCGGCCACTCCGAGGTAGTTCTCAGGGGTCGGGCTGTTGCAGCAAAGAATCCCTAGATCCGTTGCAGCCTCGACATCCACGGTTTCAATGCCGATGCTCGACTTGACGACCGCCTGCAGCTCCGGACACGAATCCAGTATGTCGGCGCCGATGATATCGCGCCCCGACGGATAGACCACCGGAGAATCGCCGATCAACTCGATCAATTCGCGCCGCTCGTACTTGTGTGTGCGAAAATCTTCCGTGTTTTTTCCCACCACCAACTCGCAGCCGGCATCGCGCAACAGCTCTCCAATGAGGTTGACTCTCATGGGTCCGGTAAAACAAACTTTCCGTTTGGCGGCCATCTTCGCCTCGCGCTGCTCGGCGTCAAAGTTCAAAGTTCACGGCTGGGATCGAGGTTTTAAGTTCGTCCAGAAAACACAAAGTAAAAGGGGTCGGGAGTCGTTGGCATCTAGGACTCCGACCCCTTCAGGCCGCCTTGAAGTGTTCAACGTTTCCGGAACGATTGAGTCCTGCCGCACTAAACCTTTGGACGTTGAACTTTGACTTAAGCTGCCATATCCACCAGGTTGCGCTTCTGTAACCAGAAGAATTCATCTCGGACCGCCAAAATCGCGAACTAAAGGTTGTAGAGCTTCTTGGCGCTTTCCGCTAAAAGCCATTTTTTTGCGTCGTCGCTGAGATCTTCGCGCCGCGCCAGATGCTCAATGTTTTCGGGAAATTCGGTGTCCCAGTGCGGGTAGTCCGAGGCATAATAAATCACCTTGTGCGATAAAACATTGGCTGTCGCGCCGATCAGCGGCTCGTAGTCCTCGGCGTGAAAATAAATGCGCCCTTCTTTGAAGTAGTCGCTGGGCTTCTTGGTGCAATGCGGCGCTTCCACTTCCCCGCGCTTCTCCCATTCCTCGTTCATGCGACCAAACCAGTACGGCGCCCAGGTACAGCCCGCCTCCATAAAAGCCACCCTCAGTTTGGGAAAACGGTCGAACACCCCGCGGAACATCATGCTCGTGCATTGGAGCATCTGCGCGAATGAATGCGAAAGCGTATGCACTTCGATAAACTGGTCGAACAAGTCGCCGGCGAAGTAATGTGGGCCGCGCACGGTCGCGTGAACACCGACCATGCAGTCGAGTTTCTCCGCTTCTTCATAGATGGGCCAGAAGCTTTCGTGCCCCAACGGCAGACGAAGCCCCACGGCGGGCAGCATGAGGCCCACCAGCTTCAGCTCCTTGACTGCCCGGCGCAGCTCCTTTACCGCTTCGGGCACGTCCTGAAACGGCACCAATGCAACGCATTTGAGCCGGGGGCTCACCTTCTGGAACTCCTCCGAGCAGAAATCGTTCCAGGCTCGCGCATATTGCACGGCGACATCGGGTTCGCGTATCCAGCCGACGCTCAACCCATTGGTAGGATAAAGCACGGCTGTTGAAACGCCGCCTTTGTCCATTGCCTCGAGCCAGCTCTTTGCATCCTTGGCGCGCGTGCCGAGTTTGCCGCTCAAGGAGCGGTCCCAACTGTCCCGCGGCGTCAGAGTTGCAACCCGTTTCACATATTTCTCCGGCATGTATTTTTTTAACTGACCGTCTTCTTCGGTAATGTGTCCATCGGCATCAATAACTTCAAACTGCGTCGCCATTGAGATTTCCTCCTTACTGTGCATCCCTGCCACCCCTGTACGCCTCATCGAAGCCGCCTGTCAAGCCACGGAGGCGTGCCCGTGAGTCGTTATCGTTCTCGTGCTCGTCTCACCGAACGAACGTTGCAATGTTCCAACCGTTCCAGCCGTTCCAAACGTTCTCGGAGCACCCCTACCCCTGAACCGTTGGAAGCAGCTT
>DATACQ010001009.1:0-3682 GCA_036258955.1 Binatia bacterium | reverse complement strand
CTCTTTTCGCAGGCTCGCCGGCAATACTGACCACGCCGTCCACAACCGTCAATTTCGTTTCGGGAGCGCGAAGATGAGCGGCGGCGAGATTCAAGAGTTCCTGGCGAGCCGCCGCCGCAGCCTGCCTCACCTGCGGGCCGGCGCGCTCGATGGTCCTGCTGCCGACGGTAGAACCCTGCTCGATCGTGCGCGTCGTATCGCCCGAGTCCATCTTGATGCGCTCCACCGGCACGTCCAGTTCTTCGGCAACAATCTGCGCGAGCGCGGTGATCGTACCCGTACCGATTTCCACTTTGCTCGTGTAGAAAGTGATCAAACCGTCGGCGGTGACGGCGATCCAGGAATCCAGGGACGTCGGATCGATGTCGCCCGAAGGCAGCGTGGCAAACTGCGCGAGCGCTTTTCCAGGCCGCAAGAGATTGAAGCTGACAACGAGAGCGGTGGTGGATTTTAGAAATTGTCTACGACTGAGGGCTGGTGTTTTCATAGTCATAGCTCCCCCTAAACCTTTTGGCCCGAGGCCCGTTTGACGGCGCGCAAAATACGAATGTGAGTGCCGCAACGGCAGAGATTTCCCGCCAGGGCTTCTTTTATCTGCGCCTCGTTGGGTTTGGGATTTTTATCCAGGAGCGCTTTCGTCGTCATGATCATGCCGTTGATGCAGTAGCCGCATTGGAGCGCTTGTTCATCGACAAAGGCCTGCTGGATCTTATGCATTTTCTTGGTGGACCCAAGGCCTTCGAGGGTCGTGACCGATTTGTTTTGCACGGCCGACATCGGAGTAATGCAGGAGCGAATGGCGCTGCCCTCCAGGATCACCGTACATGCGCCGCACTGCGCCAAGCCACAGCCGAACTTAGGGCCGTTCAACTGTAAGTCATTGCGCAAGGCGTAAAGCAGCGGCATGTCGAGTTCGGCATTGATGACCTCGGGCTTGCCGTTCACTTTAAGGGGTATTCGCGCCATAAAATCTCCTTTGGCTAAAGGATGGTGGCAGGTGAAATTTTTTATAATGTCAGGGTTTCGTGAAAGTCAAGATTCCAGATAGACACGCACAAAACGACGAGCAAAGCGCCGAACACTCTTAACGCAACGATTTTTCGTTGCCGCGAAGCCGCATTTCAGTTAAGTCGTCGCGGCTCCTCCTTAACGAACCCTAAGAGCAACATGCCGGCAATGTAAGTTCCGGCGGCGATGTAAAACGCGGGGGTGAAGCCGTAGTGTTCCATCACGTAGCCGATGATCATGGTCCAGATAGGCCCCGAGATGAACCCCACAAAGTAGTAGATCGAAAATGCGGCATCCGTGAGCTCCGGGGTTGCGAAATCGCCGATCATGGTTTGCGTCAGGGAGCCGCGGGCTTGCACAAACGCTCCGTAAAGCAGCAGATTGACGTAGAAAAAAAAGCTGAGCGAGGCATGGTGCACGAGCAGCACCGTCATCACCGCGGAGAGTAAAAGCGTCAACTGGGTGATCCCGCGGCGGTAGCCGCTACGATCTGAAAACCAGGCGATGAGCAACGGGCCGAAGAGCCCGGCGCCTTGCATCATAGTGAGGAGCGCGCCTCCGCCCGAGGCGCTGACCCCATATTGGGCCATAAAGAACGGCACGAGATAGGTCATGTTTACTCCCGTGCCGCGCCCGGCTGCGCCAACCATCAGAACCAGTGAGGTGAAGACGATATTGCGATTCCTTAGGCATTGGATATAAGCGTCGAATCCGGCTTTCGCTTTGTGCTTGCCAGTGGTGCCCTGAGCCGCGCCACTCTCATCATCTCTCACGAGAAAGAGCGCGAGGCCCATAATCAAGCTTAACAATCCGAATAGGACGAAGGCGGTTCGCCAGCCGACATAGAGAAGAGCCAGTGAAGCTGCGGCTGGTCCGACGAACGAACCTAAGTTGCCGGCGGAATGGTGGAAGGTCAGCGCCCAACCGCGCGCTTGCGGGTAGTAGCGAGAGAGAATGCTCGATCCCAGCGGGTGCTGAGGGCTGGAGCCGGCGTCGATGGCGATCCGCGCGGCGACAAGCTGCGGAAAGCTTTTCACAAAAAACTGCGACATCGCCGTCACACCGACGATGACATTGCCGACGGCGAGCATCGTGGTGCGTTTGAAATAGCTTGAAAGAAATCCGTAAATGACTTGCAGCCCTTGGCCGACGAAACCGGACAACGCCGAAATCACGCCTAATCCCACCAGTCCGAAACCGAGCTCGGTCATCATCACCGGAAACAGCACCGCCGTGATGCTGTATTGAAGGTGATTGAGGACATGGCAGCCGCTGATGATGCCGAGCGCAAGGCGCTTTTGCCGGACCGTCGCCTCGGGTTCTGGTACATCGCGAGCGTCAACGGCGATACCGGCGATTGAAGTTTGTTGATCATTCATGACCAAATCACTTGGAAGCGTATGGAAGTCCTGGAGTATGCTTCTTCTGTAGCCATTATGGCCATTAACTGTCAATCATCGGTTCCCTGGCGCGCAAAACTCAAGTTGGCTGGAACGTAACCAAACTACTTACCGGATGCTCTGAAAAGACCAGAAACTCGAAACCAGAAATTTGAAACTATTTTTCCGGCCTCGGCGTCTGCGCAGGAGTGTAGCCGGCCATTAGACACGCGGCAGCGACGCCGACGACCATCAGTCCCAAGCCGGTGAGGAAAGCGTACCAGAGCGCGTCCTCCAACACTGGAAGTAGCTGCGCAAGGAGGTCAATGGGAATCTCAGCCCTGGTGCTTGGCTGCAGAAGGTTTTGCGGATTAGCGACCTTGTCCCATAACTCGGCCGGCACGGCTGTGTTCGACGATTCGAGTCGCGTGAGGCGGATTTGCATATGACCGAGCAAGACCGTGCCCAGTAGGCTTACGGCGAAGGCGCCGCCGAAGGTGCGAAACAGCATCAGTGTAGAGGTTGCGACCCCGATGCGCTGGTGCGCTACAGCGGTCTGAGCAGCAACCAACGTTGTAAGATTGGCAAGACCCATGCCCAATCCGATCGCGACAGCGCTGACGGTGATCGCGACGATACCCGCTTTGAATTGGGGCGCGATCAACAAGAAATAACCGAGCGCTAAAAGTAACATCCCGGCAAGAGCGACCAGTCGATACCCGATGCGGTTGATGCCCTGGCCGGCGAGCAAACTGCCGGCCGTCCAGCCCATGCTGAGCAGCAGGATAACCAATCCTGTTGCCCATGCCGTCATCCCGAGAACGCCTTGGAGATAGAGAGGTAAGTAGCTGATGGCGCCGAACACGCCCATGGCACACAGGGTTGCTACCGCTGTGGACGATCGGTAAAGCCGGACGTGAAAGAGGTCCAGCGGCATGATGGGCTCCGCCGCGCGCCGCTCGAGGAAATAAAACAAAACCAACAGCGCCAATCCGGCGGCGATGATCCCGGCTGTTTCAACATTCAGCGGTTGGTGCGCGTGGGCGCTCTGCGCTAAAGAATAAAATATCAGCAACAAACTTATGAGCAATGTTCCCGCGCCGGCAAGATCCAGGGTGGGCTTGCGTTTTTCCCCGTGTTCCTCTTTGAGCCCCGCGATAATCAGTGGTGTCGCTACGATGATGAGCGGAATGTTAACAAAAAAGACCCAGCGCCAGTTCCAATTTGCAACGATAATGCCGCCGCCCAGGGGTCCTAAGATGGAGGCCAATCCCCATATGCCACTAATGATGCCT
>DATACQ010001008.1:0-6337 GCA_036258955.1 Binatia bacterium | reverse complement strand
AATTCCGCCACCTGGCGAGCCTTCGCTTCATCGGCCACAGCAACGAAAGAATCGCCGGCCTGCGGTACGCCCTGCAACCCAAGGATTTCGATCGGGAAAGAAGGCGGCGCAACGTCCACCTTCCGGCCGTGATCATCGATCATGGCGCGAACCTTGCCGTGAAACACCCCGCACACGAAAGCATCGCCGACATGCAGCGTGCCTTCTTGAACCAACACAGTGGCAACCGCACCCCGGCCGCGATCGAGCTTTGCCTCGACGATGGTGCCACGGGCCAATTTGCCGGGATTGGCTTTTAGCTCCAGAATATCCGACTGCAGGAGCAGCATCTCGAGTAGATGAGGTATGCCCTCCTGGGTCTTGGCCGACACCGGCGCAAACACCGTATCGCCCCCCCAATCTTCTGGCGCGAGCCCATGTTCCGCGAGACCTCTTTTCACCCGCTCCAAATCGGCATCCGGGCGATCGATTTTATTCACCGCAACAACAATCGGCACCTCCGCCGCGCGCGCGTGGTTGATCGCCTCGACGGTCTGGGGCATCACGCCGTCATCGGCGGCAACCACGAGAACGACGATATCAGTTACTTTCGCGCCGCGGGCGCGCATGGCAGTGAAAGCTTCATGGCCTGGGGTGTCGAGAAACGTCACGCTGCGCCCGTCCACTTGTACGTGGTAGGCGCCGATGTGCTGCGTAATGCCGCCATGTTCCTGGGCGGTGACATTGGCGCTGCGGATGGCATCGAGCAGCGAAGTCTTGCCGTGATCGACATGGCCCATGATCGTAATCACAGGCGGACGCGGCTGGAGCGCGGCCTCCTCTTCTTCGATATTGTGTTCGAGTTCGAGAGCGCTCTCAGCGTCAAACGCAACGTTTTCCACCTGATGATCAAACTCGCTCGCGATCAGGGTTGCGGTATCGGCATCCAAAACCTGATTGATCGTGGCCATCATGCCCATCGCCATCAATTTCTTGATTACGTCGCCGGCTTTTACGCCCATCTCGCGCGATAGGTCCCCCACCGTAACGACCTCGGAGATCTTGATCACGCGCTTGCTCGCTCTTGGAACCGTAATCTCGGTTTTTCTTTGCTCCTTGCCCGGGAGAGCTCTCTTCTTTCGCGGTATTCGTCCCGAACGCAAGTCTTGTTCGCGATATTCGAGTACATCTTGTTTTTTGACGACTCGCCGCTTGTGCCGCCCCACCTTTGCTGGTTTGGCTGCGTCCCCCTCGGCAGGTGCCGCCGCCCCGTTTGCTGCCGGCGCCCCGGGAGCAGCCGTAGTGCCCGGCACGCCCGGACCAGGCCGGCGCGCGACCGGCGGCGCTGTCGGGATTCTCTGTGCTTGTTTAAGATCAATCCGCCCCAAAACGATGGAGCGCGGCGCAGGCGCGGCAGCGGGTTTTTCTGTCAGCGGCTGTTCCGCGGCAGGAGCTGGCGGTGTCGTCGGCGGTGGTTCGCTGGGCGCCGCGGTCCCAGCCACAGGCGATTCGAACGCCTCCGGTTCGGAGAAATCCTCGGGTGCTGCTTCCGTTTCGGGCTCGAAAAAGTCTCCCTTCTCGGCAGCCGGAATCTCGGCATCCTGAAGAAACTCCACCGGCAACTCGTCAGGCGGTGTTTCGAGGGCCGGGGCTTCGGTGACCGGAGGCGGCGCCTCTTCCGGCACTGCTTGAGCTTCCAGGGGCACCGCCGCTTCGGGTTGAGCAACTTCCACCCTGCTCGTACGGCGGCGTATGACGTTGGTGCGCACTCTGCGTTCGACGATGGTCTCACGCGCTTGCACCTCACGCGCTTTCTCGTCAGCCGCGGTGACCACGCGATCGGCTACGACCTTTTCTTCGCCTACATGGACCTGCGGTCTTTCCAACGCCGCTAATGCCGAGCGCAGCCGCGCAACTTCGTCGTCCTCGAGAGAACTCTGCGCCTTGCGCCCTCTCATGCCCAACTTGTCCAACTGGGCGATGAGGTCCTTAGTCTCGATTCCTAATTCCTTGGCTAAGAGATGGACTCTCGTCTTTCCCATCTGTCTGATCTCCGTATCGTTCCTTTAGCGCCTCGAGTAAATCTTGCTTGACAGTTTTAGTGATTTCCACGTGGAAGGCGCGGTAAACGCTCTTGCGACCCGCAAACTTTTCCCAGCAACCGCGGGCGCGGTGCAGATAACCGCCGCGACCAGTGCCACAATTGTCGGCAATCAATTCGCCCCGCGCACCGACCCGCAGGCGGATCAGCTGGCTTTGATCATCCCGGGCGCCACAACCCAGGCAGGTGCGCCGCGGCGGAGTTGAGCTTGCTCCCGCTGCGCCATGACCCTTCACAATGACTTGCTCGTCTCCTCGTCCCCGATCGTCGCGCCTCGCTCAGCCTGCTGCGCCAGCGCGCTCTCCGCAGCCTTCTGGGCCGCCGCTTCCGCTTCTTGGCGTTGTTTTTCCTCTACATATTCTTTCGCCGAGCGATGCAAAGATTCGGCCTTTTCTTTACTGATACCCTCGACATCCATGATTTCTTCCAGCTCACTTTGAGCCACGTCCTCGGCGGATTTGAATCCCGCTTGATAAAGCAGCTCCGCGGCGATATCCCCGATGCCGGGTATCGCGCCGATCGATTGTCGGGTGCGGCGTGTTTCCTCTTCGGCTTCCGCCTCACTGCAGACGTCAATGCGCCAGCCCGTCAACCGGGAAGCGAGCCTCACATTTTGGCCTTTTTTACCGATAGCCAGTGACAGCTGATCGTCCGGCACCACCACCTCCATACTGTGCTCATCATCATCGATGATAATCTTGGATACTTTGGCCGGCGCCAGCGCGCGGCAAACATACTCCGCCTGGTCCGGGATCCAGTGAACGATGTCTATTTTTTCACCGCGCAGCTCCTGCACTACCGACTGGACGCGCGTGCCTTTCATGCCGACGCAGGCGCCTACCGGGTCAACGTCAGGATCATGCGAGACCACTGCAATCTTGGCGCGGCCACCAGGTTCCCGAGCGGCACCTTAGACTTCGACGATGCCTTCGTAAATTTCCGGCACCTCTTGTTCGAATAGCTTGATCAACATGCCGGGATGGGTACGGGAAAGAACGATCTGCGGCCCGCGGCCGGTGATATCGACGCTCACAATATAGGCGCGAATACGATCGCCCTGGCGGTAACGCTCCCGAGGCACCTGCTCTTTTTCGGGCAGGATCGCGTCGGTACGGCCCAGATTTACGATGATGTTGCGCTTCTCGAAGCGTTGTACGATGCCGTTGACAAGCTGCCCCCCGCGTCCTTTGAACTCGTTGAAAATGATTTCGCGTTCCGCGTCACGAACGCGCTGCACGATATTTTGCTTGGCGGCTTGCGCGGCAATCCGGCCGAACTTTGTCGAATCAAGCTTGCACAAGAGCTCATCGCCCATCTCGGCGTCTGGATCAAGGTTCTCGCGCGCGTCGTCGAGGGTAATTTCGATTTCAGGATCCTGTACGGTTTCCACTACGGTTTTGGCTTCGAACAGCTCCACTTCGCCGATCTCGGGATTGAACTGTGCCTCGATCTTGCGCTGGTGGCCGAAAGTCTTTTTCGCCGCTGAAACCATGGCGTTTTCCAGGGCGCCGATGAGGATCGCCTTGTCGATGCCTTTTTCTTTGCTCACTTGCTCGATGACTCGATTGAGATCCTGCTGCATATTGTTACGCGCTCCAATCATGCTCGTAATTGGATTTTTCGATCACAGAAAACGGAATATTATAATCCCTACCGTCTTGCGCCAAAACGATTTTGTCATTGCTTACATCATTGAGGATGCCCAAGAATGAGCGCCGCCCTTCAATTATGTCTCGCGTGCGCACGCGAATGCGCTTCCCTAAGAAGCGAGCGAAATGTTCCGGGCGTTTAAGCGGCCGGTTAATGCCTGGCGAGGAAACCTCGAGAGTGTAGGCGCTGTCGATCGCGTTCTCCGCATCGAGAACGTCGCTCAAAGCGCGGCTCACGCGGCTGATATCATCCACGTTAGGGCCGCCCTCCTTATCCAAATAGAGGCGTAGCACACGCCCCGCCCGGCCACCCTCGCGGCGAAACTCAATGTCGATGATTTCCATTCCTTCCTGCGCCGCTAACGGCGCGGCGAGTCGCCAGACCCGCTCGACGATGGCGTCCATTCTTCCGTTTTCGGAGCCCAGAAACAAAAAAAGCGGGCAAAGCCCACTTCGGGTAGATACCTAAGTGTAGGTTTTTTTAGCATATTGCCGCACGGCATTGCAAGAGCACGGCGCGCTCTCGATTGCGCACCCCTCTACATCTGTTATGATTTTAGCCCTACGAGACCCGCCGCGGTACAAGCTTGAGCCAAACGAAGAAAACAGCACCCAGCGAAATTTCCTGGCAACAGATCCTCATTAGCCTCGAGGAGGGCGTCATCACGGTGGACGCTGAGGGCAGAGTCATCTTCTTCAACGAGGCGGCGGAATCGCTCACGGAAATTTCCGGAGCCACCGCGAGGCGTAAACCGCTCGACATTCTCTTCAAGCGCGAACGGTGGCTCTTACAGCTGGTCAAGAATACCCGTCCGCCGAGGCAAGAAAGCGCCAGGGGCGAGGGGGACTTCGTCACCCGTTGGGGTCGCAAAACGCCGGTCAGCGTGACCGCGTCGCCGCTGCAGGATCATGCCGGAAGTTTTCTCGGCAGCATCCTGCTTCTGCGCGACATCAGACGCAGAAGGGAGCTGGAAGAAGACCTGAAGCAGGCCGACCGTCTGTCGATGCTCGGCACTCTGGCCGCGGGCTTGGCGCATGAGATCCGCAACCCGCTGGGCGGCATTAAGGGGGCCGCACAGCTTCTACGGCGTGCCATTGAAGGCGATCCGTCGTTGCGCGCCTATACGGATATCATGATCCGCGAGTCTGACCGCGTTAATCAGCTGATCGAACAGCTTCTGGATCTATCGCGCCCGTGGCAGCTTAAGTTAGCGGCGGTGAACATCCACGAAGTTCTTGAGGAAGTCCTCGTCCTCGAAGGGCACAGCGCGCCGCAAAAGAGCGTGATGGTAAGAAAACGGTTTGACCCCAGTCTGCCGCCCATCAGAGGAGATCGCGCGCAACTCACCCAGGTGTTTCTCAATCTCGTCAAAAATGCTTATCAGGCGATGAACCACAGCGGCGAGCTTGTGCTCACTACCAGGTTGGAAACGGATTTTCATATCCGCGCCGGAGACAAGAGCCGCAGCCGTTTCATTTGGGTCGATATCGCGGATGACGGCAGCGGCATCAAGGAAGAAAACCTGCCGCATATTTTCTCCCCGTTTTTTACCACCAAAAATTCCGGCACCGGTCTCGGCTTGGCGACATGCTACCGCATCATTAATGAACACGGCGGCATGATCCGCGTTGAAAGCGTTGAAGGCAAGGGAACCACTTTCAAAGTTTGTCTTGTGGTGGCACAGTAACGCGATGGATCAGGGCAAAATTCTCGTCACGGAGGACGAAGAGTCGCTGCGTTTCGTCCTGCAAAAGGCACTCGAAAACGAGGGCTATTGGGTGCAGACCGCCGCCAGCGGCGCTGCCGCCCGGCGCCGCCTCGACGAGGTTCATTTCGACGTCTCGTTGATGGACATCAAACTGCCCGATGCTGACGGTCTTGATCTGCTGAAGGAAATCAAGGATGCGGGCCTCGACACCGCGATGATTCTCATGACGGCGCAAAACACCATGCGGAATGCGATCGGGGCGATGAAAAACGGCGCCTTTGACTACATCACCAAGCCTTTCGACCTCGATGAAGTACTGGTGCTGGTCAAACGCGCAATGGAAAGCCGCAAGCTGGCACAAGACTTCCGCGAGTTAAAGGAAGAAGTCAGAAAGCGCTTCGAACCCGGGATCAACATCATCGGCACCAGCGCTTCCATGCAGAAGGTTTACAAGACCATCGGACAGGTGGCGGACACTCACGCGACCATTTTGATTTTGGGCGAAAGCGGCACCGGCAAAGAACTCGTCGCCAAGACGATTCACTACAATTCACCGCGCTGGAACCAACCGTTTGTGGCGATCAACTGCGCGGCGATTCCCCGCGACCTGCTCGAGAGCGAGCTTTTCGGCCACGAAAAAGGCGCGTTCACCGGCGCCCTGGACCGGCACGCCGGCAAGTTCGAGCTCGCCGAAGGAGGCACGCTTTTCCTCGATGAAGTCGGCGATATCCCGCTGGAGCTGCAAACCAAACTCCTGCGCGTGTTACAAGATCACCAATACAGCCGAGTTGGTGGGCGCGAATCGCTCAAAGCGAACGTGCGCATTCTCGCGGCCACCAATCAGGATCTGGAAAAAGCAGTCAAGGAAAAGCGCTTCCGCGAGGATCTTTATTTTCGTT
>DATACQ010001007.1:0-1805 GCA_036258955.1 Binatia bacterium | reverse complement strand
AGCTTCGGCCCTTCTTTCACCCACGAAACCTGCAAATTGGGAATCCAGTTGTTGAGCATCAGGCGGGATACGGCGTACATTTTCATGACTTCCGCGCCGGTGGCGCCCGCGCGGAGGCCGGTGATCTTGCCACGATGAAACATCGGTGCCTCTTCATACACAAAGCTCAGCGGCACGAATTCTGTTATACCGCCCGTGCGCTTTTGGATGTCGCGCAAAATTCCCAAGTGCGTGGCCCTGTGGCGTGGGGCCTCGACATGGCCGTACATGATCGTCGAGGTCGTCCTGATGCCGACATCGTGGGCGGTCTGGACAAGATCGATCCATTGTTCAGTTGAAATCCGGCCGGGCGAGATCTGTTGGCGGACCTCATCGACCAGCACTTCCGCTGAGGTTCCTGGAAGACTGCCGACGCCGGCGTCTTTCAGCGCCGACAAGTAATCGCGCACCGAAACCTTCGTCAACGTCGATCCATACAGAACTTCCTCGGGAGAAAAACCGTGGATGTGCAGCGCGGGCGTTGCTTCCCTCAAAGCCCGGCAGAGATGGACGTAATGCCAGCCGTCCATGCCAGGCGCCAGCCCCGCTTGCACGCACACTTCCGTGGCGCCCAGCTCTTCCGCCTCTTTGGCGCGGCGGATGATTTCGTCAAGCGGCAGAAAGTAACCTTCCTCTGCCAAATGGCCGCGGCTAAACGCGCAAAAGCCGCAGGCTTTGACGCAAACGTTGGTGAAATTGATGTTGCGATTAACGACATAGGTGACGACATCGCCGACGGTTTGGGTACGTAGATAATCCGCCGCCGCGATCATCGCGAGAAGGTCGCACCCTTCCG
Organism: Binatia bacterium; assembly: GCA_036258955.1. Taxonomy (GTDB): domain Bacteria; phylum Desulfobacterota; class Binatia; order UBA9968; family UBA9968; genus DATACQ01. The sequence goes on along the minus strand of DATACQ010001007.1, from coordinate 970 downwards.
CTTCGAACAGCCGCGTACCGTCATCGAGGCTGATCTCTTGGCCGGATAAGGCGCTGTCTAGAATGCGCCCGGTGGTCGGCGAGACGGCCGCGAGTAAACGGTCGAGAGAAGATTCGAGATGCGGAAAATGCATGCCCGGACTCTATCTTGTCATTTCGTTAAACTCAACGCCTTGAAATGGAGTGTTGGAGGGCTGGAGTACTGGAGTGGTGCTCTGATTTCCGAAACTCGAAACGCGAAACTGACCCGCCCACGTAGCGAGACTCGAAGGGGCCGGGAGTCTTTGACGCGAGGACTCCCGACCCCCTAATCTGGGCTCCTCCACCGCACCCGCTTTTCAATGAGCGAATAGGGAAGCCGGCTTCTTAATCCCAAGCCGAAACTCTTGAATAACGGCTAATTTTAGGCGTTCACGACTGAGACGTCGCCAAAACTATTGCAATTACACTTAATCAAGTCAGAGATCCTTCGTTGGACTCAGGATGACAGCAGAGAGTGTCACTCTGAGCGATAGCGAAGAGTCCCAGCCGATTTGGGAAACGACTGAAAAAGGCTTAACCCACCGAAGCGTGTTAACCCCGATTTCTCGAATGAAAATGGAATTTCCGAGGGCCTTTGGGCATTCCTCACAAACCTACTTAATAAGTGGTTTGCGAGAAACCCCTTTTACCCTCGTAAAATCCCGTGCCCATAGCCGTTATTCAAGAACTAGAAACTAGAACCAGAAAACTACAAACCAGAAACCCGAAACTGGCTCATCACGCAGGCTGTTCAAAAAGATCCAGAGGCGAGGCGCGCCGAAGATCGATGAGCGGAGGCGTACTCTTCTTGTACGTTGACGCGAAATCGGGCGAGTGCAACGAAGCATGTGGGTCTTTTTCAGCAGCCTGCTACTTCATCCAGTACCGGATATACTCCGTAAGGAAACTCAGGGTTGACAAGTCGCGCATGCGATCGAGGTAAACTCTGC
>DATACQ010001006.1:0-3162 GCA_036258955.1 Binatia bacterium | reverse complement strand
GCAGGCGGTTCAAGGTTCAACGTTTAACAGGCTCTTGAAAAACTCTCTCGGAGTCCTTCAGCGGGCTCAGGACGAACGAAGGGTTTTTGATCTCATCGACGATTTCCGTTCATGCTGAGGCTCTCGAAGCATTCCGAATCTTTTTTCAACAGCCTGTAAATCTCTCACATCAGCGAAGGCGATTGTAAGGAACTCGTCGACTGGTGAACAGTGTCTTTACGCGATCATTGGCAACCTTCCCACTCAAACAGTCCTCTGAATTATGCAGATCTCACGCCCATAACAAGCCCGATGTAAGAATGGATGCCACTGTGATATGGGAAGTTCAGGATAGCAGATAAATCTGCGTCGCTTGTTTACCGACCAAATCGCGTCATGGGGAATCCGATGATGATCTTACGGATGTCGCAAATGTGGTTCGCTTTTTCGATATTTGGGCTGAGTTCGTTGACTGCAGTCGATTACACTTACTCACAGACGGCTTTCTACCAGGGAAAAACGATTAGGATGATTCAGGGGAGTCCGGCTGGCGGTACGGGAGATTTGCGCGTCAAAGCAACAATTCCATTTTTGCAGAAGTATATACCGGGTAACCCAACTATCATGAACGAGTACATAACGGGCGCCGGCGGTAAGAAGGCTGCTAACTACATGTATAGCACTGCTCGAGCGGATGGACTCACGGTCGGTAGCCCCGGGAGCACCTTCGTACCCAGTGCGGTTCTGGGCGAAACAGGGGTGGCCTATGACGTAGATAAATTTGTCTATCTCGGTTCACCCAACGGTAAAACCAACTATGTTTTGTTTACGAGGAAAGAAGCGGAGTTGGACACAATCGAAAAACTTCTCCAAGCGGTAGGGGTTAGGTTTGGAGCGCATTCTGTAGGGCACTCCGTCTACGTCCGAGGGCGGGTGTTTGCTTGGGTTCTCGGCATGCGGGACCCAAAGTTCGTGACAGGCTATTCAGGTCCTGAGCTTATTCAGGCCATTGAGGCAGGAGAGTTCGATGCTCAGGCGTACAACGCCGACATTTTCGTACAACGCTTGAAACATTGGGTAGAAAAACGCCTGATGCACTTCCATGTAGTTGATGAGATTCCCAGGGGATACCGCTTCCCGCATCCGACTTTCGACTCCTTGCCTCGCCTGGACAAATTTGTGAATACCGACAGGAAACGAAGACTAGTCGACATGCATCGCAATTTCACGCTTATCGGTTCGCCATTCATTCTTCCGCCAGGTACGCCCAGAGAGCAGATCCAAACTTTGTCCGAAGCTATAAGCAAGGCTTTCAGAGATCCGGAGTTCTCAGCAAACTTCAAAAAGTTGACGAGCGCAGATCCGGAACCGCTCTTCCCGGAGGAGCAAACCAGGGCGATCAAGGACACTCCTCGAGATCCGGAAACAACTGACCTGTTTAAGACGATTTCTGGCGGCGGGCCTCTGCCTAAACCGTAAAATCTTGGCGCCTTGTCTCCAGAGTTCCGCGGCTAGGAACGTGTCGTGGCGCTCCTTTCCCGAAATTATCTTTTTCATTAAAACTTGCTCATCATCATTCCCGCGGAAGCGGAATCCAGGTCCTCTGTGTGGGGTTGAACGGCTGCGCTCCTCAGATATATCTTGCGACCATAAGCATCGCCGTTAGATTCTAACGAGCAGAGAACACGCCTCTATAATAGTGTTGCGGCTCATTAGCTCCCATGACAGTGCCGACTGTTGACGACATAGACCGGATCACCGGGATCGACAATGCGGTCATACGCAACCTACAGATCACACAATGCTACTTCGAGATCTCCCAGTCGATCGCGGCAGTCATCGGTCTCTCGGCAAACTGGTGCACGTTTGCAACATGGGCTTCGAAGCAAGCAGGGCAAACTATTCGCCAGGAAGATCTGATCCGAGCCTTCGAAGAGCGCTTTCATCGGTCAGCCGAGATTTCGGCTATTCTGGAAAAAATCGTCAGCAAACTGGCGAGCATCGGGCCATTGTTAGAGGCTCATGACCCTCGCAAGGCCATCTTTCGCGCGCTCAATCCCGGGGCGGCCTTTGCCCGCGCCGGTGACGCCGTTGCCCGGGGGAACAAGAAAGTCTTCGAGGAAATCGGCCGCGAGTTCGCTCGTTTTCTTGCGGCGTTTCGAAACGACAGTGACTTCGACCACGAGAGGATCGCGCGGTTCTGCGCCGCGCTCCGTCTCGGTGATCCGCCGGATGGGCAACGATTTTTGAGCGAAGCTTTCACTGCTTACTGCACGGCTCGTTTCCAGAACGGCAAAGACGAAATCGAGCTGATGTTGCTGGGCAATCTTTGTGCGGGCTATCACGAACAAATTCGACTTCAGCCCGAAATTCTTGAGGCGCTCAATGCCGCGTTGCCGAATTCGGGCGAGTTGAAGACTACTCTTCTGCGGGTTCTACTGAACGGATTCTCTACTCGCGCCCGATCACACGCTCTGCGTCGCAGGCTAGATCTCGACCTCGTCTTCAACCAGCTCATCGAGGAGGTCAACCGGCTGATTCGCCAGATCATCACCGAGCATCTGATGACGCTGCACTTGTCCGGTAGGGAAGTGCTTCGTCTCGGACGAGATCTGCCGGGCTTATTTCCACAAGTGCTGGGACAGATCAGTCACCCGCGGCTCCGCGAAATACTCCTGTACGTTGACACGACTCCGGACGATCTAAAGGCGAGCGGCGCCGAGGATTGGGCCGACTTCAAAGACCGCATGCACTTCATCGCGGACTTCTTCCGCGTGTACCAGGACCGGCAGCACCTCTTCGAGCCGCCATTTACGCCCGAACAGGTCGTGCTAATAAAATCAGGTTTACGACCCCATGGGCCTCTGTGATTCCCCGTTTCTTAACAGCAAATTTTCGAGCTATTTGCGGCCGATCTCCTGAAGCAGCTTCTGCCAGCGTTCCATTGATTTCTCGTACTGGGCCAGCGACATCCCGGCTTCGGGATACCAGAGCTTATAGCTGACGGGTATTAGCGGGCTGCCATAATGTAAGTCGCTGAGTATCTTTGCTCCCTCCGGACTGAGAAGAAAATCAGCCATCAAGAGTGCCGCATACGGACGAGGCGCTCGGGAGAGAATCGCGACTCCTCCGGTGTTGGTTGGCACCACGTCCATCGGCACCCATTCCACTGGCGCGCCTTTG
>DATACQ010001005.1:0-3030 GCA_036258955.1 Binatia bacterium | reverse complement strand
TCCGTTGGGCTTCCACTCCGCGGCCGCGGCCGGAGAAGTGCCGCAGATTGGTGACCGTTTCGCCGACAACCTGTTGTTGCGCCACGTTGTAGCGCACCCTTTGGAAAATATGGTCGCCATGGTCGACACGATCGGCGGTGGCGTTTGCCATCGCCACCCCAAATTGAAGTTGGCTTTCCTCGAGTGTTACTGCGGATGGGTGTCTTTCCTGCTCCACCGCTTAGATAACGCGATGGAAAAAGGGCGCTTCCCAACGGCGGGCAAGTTGAAACCCACCGAGTACTTCCAGCGCCAGTGCTGGATTTCCACCGAGCATGAGAAAGAGCTGCCGATGGTCATCGATTTGATCGGTGACGACAAAATTGTTTTCTCCACGGACTATCCCCACGGCGATTCGGACTTTCCAAGAGCCGTGGAAGAGTTTCTGGAAATGGACGGAGTATCGACAGAGAGCCGGAAGAAAATTTTGTGGGACAACTGCGCGCGCTTGTATGGGCTGGATTAAACTGGAGTGTCTGTTGAGGCTGGAGTACTGGAGTAATGGAGTGTCGGAGGGATGGGTTTACACCCACTACGCCAAGACTCCACCACTCCAGTACTCCACGAACGTGATGGAGGTATTCCTTTGACGTATCGCACTGTAGGTAAAGCATTACCCCGCGTTGAGGGATATGGAAAAGTAACGGGTCAAACAAAGTATGCGGCGGACTTGTCATTCGAAGGCCTATTATGGGCCAAAGTGTTACGCAGTTCGGTGCCCCACGCGCGCATCACAAGAGTCGATCCCGACAAGGCGAAGGCCCTGCCCGGCGTGCGCGCGGTATTGACCGGCGCTGACGTCAAAGACGTGTACGTCGGCACTCGCGTGAAAGATCAGCCAGTGCTCGCGCACGACAAGATTCGCATGGCCGGCGATGCCATTGCGGCCGTTGCCGCTGATACGGAAGCGATCGCGGATGAGGCGATCTCGTTGATCGAAGTCGAGTACGAGGAGCTGCCTTATGTCGCGGATCCGCTGGAGGCGTTGAAGCCCAGTTCACCGTTGGTCCACGAGGATCGCAACAAATACAAAAATGCGCCCAAACTGCCCGAAGGAATTTCGGGCCACAATCTACAGTCCTACGTGAGGTGGAAAAACGGCGACATTGACGGCGGGTTCGCGCGGGCCGCGTGCGTCTTCGAACATACGTTCCGCACGCCGCTGTCGCACCACGGCTATATTGAGCCGTGCGCATGCACAGTGCAAGTTCATCCCGATGGCCGGGTGGAAGTCTGGGCTTCAAACAAAGGCCCCTGGGGCTTGCGCGAGCAGATGGCCGAAGACTTCGGCGTGCCGCAGGAAAAGATCAAGATCCACATTGTGCATGTGGGCGGCGATTTTGGCGCGAAGGCTTCGCTGATAGATGTGCCGATCGCATACCATCTCTCTAAAGCGACCGGACGGCCGGTCAAGCTGGTTTTCGATTATACCGATGAACTACTCGCCGGCGGCCATAGGCATCCCGCAACTATTACGTTGCGCACCGGGGTTACTCGGGACGGCACCCTCGCAGCGATCAAAGCGAATGTCTTTTTCAGTGGCGGTGCTTACGGCGCCCAAAAGGCCAACCCGCAAGTGACCGTGCTGGGCGGGCGGCGCCTCGCGAGCATGTATCGCTGCCCCGCGATCGACGTCGAAACGTTCTGTGTCTACACCAATCAGGTTCCCTGCACGCAGACGCGCACACCAGGCAGCCCGCAGATCGTTTTCGCGTTCGAGTCGCAGATGGATATTATCGCTAAAGAATTAGGGATGGATCCCTTGGAGCTGCGGCGTAAGAATATTCTTCACGATGGCGACGCCAATCCGATGGGAGAAAAATGGAGTAACATCCTGATGGAGGAAGTGCTCGAGCGCGCCGTGAAAGCTTCCGGGTGGAAGAAGGCCGGCCGCAAGAATCACCACGGCTGGGGCTTGGCGCTTTACGACCGCGGTGCGCCTGAAGGCAAAGCCAGCTCCGCCCTGATTCTCGAAAGCGACGGCAAGGTGAATATTTTGACGGGAGTGCCGGACGTCGGTCCGGGATACTACACAGTGAGCCAGCAGATCGTCTGTGAAATACTCGGTCTGCCGCCGGAAAAAGTTGGCGTGATCTTCAAAGATACCGACAGCCTGCCGTTCGATCCCGGGACCGGCGGCAGTAAACAGACCAACACATCCGCTCATGCGGTTCACAAATCCGCCCTCGAGGTGCGGGAGAAGTTGCTCGCTTTGGCGGCACGTGAATGGGGCTGCAAGCCGGAGGAAATCCAACAGCAGGGGAGCAAGCTCACTGGCCCCCGTAAGCAATCAACCACCACAGAGAAGATGATCGCTTTCGCCGTGAAAGAAAATGGCGGCGCGCTTTTTCATCTTACCAATTTCGAGCCTAAAGACATGCCCAAAGTCACCGGTTTTGCGGCGCAGGTAGCCGAAGTTGAAGTCGATCCGACTACAGGCGCGGTGAAGATCGTGAATCTCACGACCGCCCATGATACGGGAGTGGTGCTCAACCATTTGACCTTGACCGGCCAAATTGAAGGCGGCGTTGTCACCGGGCTCGGTTTTGCGGTGATGGAGGAGAATCCGATGATCGACGGCAGGATCGCAACTCTCACACTTGGCGAATCGAAGCTCCCGAGCATTGCCGACGTGCCGCCCCTGAAAACTGTTTTGGTCGAAAGTCCCACGGGCCCAACGCCGTTTGGCGGGAAAGCAATCGCGGAAAACCCTAACGTGCCGACCGCCGCGGCCATCGCCAACGCTGTCGCGGATGCCGTCGGAGTTCGCTTGTTTGACCTGCCGATCACTGCGGAAAAGGTGTATCAAGCGCTGCACGAGCAGAATAATCCAGAGCACGGGGCAGGAGTTGTAGAACGCGTAGGTCGAGTTGGCGTAGCATAACACTACAAGCATCCGGAACGTTCAGGGTAACGGCCGATCAACATGACGATATGAGAACAGCCGCCGGTATTGCTCTTACATCCCGCGAAGGCCAGATCTTGTTTCAG
>DATACQ010001004.1:0-1819 GCA_036258955.1 Binatia bacterium | reverse complement strand
AGCTTCGGCGACCGGTAATTCGCTCTTCTCATCGCGCCGATCGGGGGCCGTGCAGGTGGAGCGAAGCGTCGGCACCGAGCTGCGCGATTTATTTCGCTCCTTACGTAGGTCGCGCTAGCAATGGCAATAAAGAGGCCCCCGCTAAAGCACACGCATGAATGCAACCAAGTCTGTCTTTTCCTGATCGCTGAGCTTCAATCCGAGAACCAGATTGAAAAACTCCACGGTGTCTTCGAGTGTAAGCAGTCGCCCGTCGTGGAGATAAGGCGGGCTTTCCTTGATACCGCGCAAGGTGAAGGTCTTGATCGGACCGTCAGGTGGCTCGTTCAGGAAGCGCTCGACGTGAAGGTCGTGCATTTGATGATCGAGATAAAACGGCGGCACGTGACAAGTGGAGCATTGCCCCTTGCCGAAAAAAACCTTCTCACCACGCATTTCGCTTTGACTGGCTTTGGCAGGATCCAGCCGGCCCAACGGATTAAGCTTCGGCGCCGGGGGAACATCGAACATGTTTTGCATCTGCGCCATATGGCTCACCCGAACGCGGTCCAGAATATTGACGCCTTTTTTCATTGCTCGGATCGGATCGCCGTTAAAATAGGCAGTGCGCTGCTCGAACTCGGTGAAATCTTCGACTGAACGTAAACTGCGTTTTGAGCCATGGATTTGCTGGTTGAACATGCCGCGCAGGCTTACGGTATCGAGACGGAACCGGCGCTGTTGAGGCCGGTCATCAGGATTGAGATGAAATTGGCCGGTGGTATGCCCGTTGATGTGACAGTCCAAGCAAGTAACGCCAAGACTCGGCTGGACGGTCTTACGATCGTCAGTGGGATTGAACTCCTCCTGCGGAAACGGGGTTACCAAAAATTGCAGACCGTCGAGTTGAACGGGGGTCAAAATGTCTTTGAACAAGCGAAAAAAGTTGTTGATCGAAACTACTTCTCCGCGCGATACGTCGCCCAGTTCCGGGCGGTTCTGCAGAAAAATGGCCGCCGGAAACTCCGGCAAAAAGGGTTCGGGAATATCGAACTCGACATCGAAGCGCTCAAGCCGCGGGAACATTTCGATCTGTGCCGCAGGAAATACCATACCACCTGAGGCATGCTTGGGATGAGGTAGTGAGGGATAAGGGAAAACGTTCTGTTTACGAATCTGGTCGGAGCTCATTTGTGCCAGGCTTTGCCACGTCACGCCTTTGGGTAAACGCGCGGTAGGACCCACAGCAATAGGCTTACCTCGTGACATCTTAACCGATTCATCAAGCCTGGGCTTGAGATCGTAGCGCTGTTCCAATAGCTTCTGCTGGGCAGCAGTCACCTTCGGTTTCTCCGCGATGTCATTCTTCATGATCTCTTCGGCAGGCTGCATCGGCCGCTTGGCGTTGAGCGGATCCCGCGCAAAGTCGAAGCCGAGCATCTTGCCCTGATCCGGCTGGGTCTCAAGCACGGGGGACGAAGGCGGTGCGTTTGTGCCCTCGAATATGTTTGACTGGTCGTGGTTATTTTTTTGCTGCTCGGGCCGTTTCGATTCCACCTGTCGCGGTATCTGAGCGTCCTGCACCGCGTCAGACGGCGGAGTCGCGCGCTGTTGGCCAATTCCAGTCTTCGAATAGAGGACGATAGCCGCACCAAAGAAAACCAATAAGACAGCCACGAGAAAATATCGGCGACGCATGTTTCACCTCGCATTGATTAAGACGCGTCCACGGTTAGCAGCAAAACCGATGCCCCGGAATCCAGACGATTCTGGAACTTTTATAAACCAATAAAATCAACCTTCATCTCTGTTTTGCTAGCGTGCCGCGAACGCCTGGCGT
>DATACQ010001003.1:0-2414 GCA_036258955.1 Binatia bacterium | reverse complement strand
GGAAAACGGAAAACGGGCATTGGGAAAGGATGAAGGAAAAAAGGATGAGACGAACAGAAACGAAACGGTTGGCGGCGTTCACCTGATAACGTTATCGGCTAACGCCAGTACATCCGTAGGGATTGTGACACCCATCTGTTTCGCTGTTTGAAGATTAATGACCAGTTCGAACTTTGTCGGCTGCTCGACCGGCATGATGGCGGGATTGGCGCCGGAAAAAACACGGTGCACATAATAAGCAGCGCGGCGAAATGAGTGATGTAGATCCGGGCCGTAGCTCATAAGACCACCTTCTTCAACAAAATCTCGAAGGTGAAATATGCCGGGCAGCCTGCTATTTGCCGCTAACTGCACGATTTCCGTTCGCCCGGTGCTTAAGATCGCGTCGGTGAGAGTAACCACGGCATCGATCTTCTGTGGGGTCAATGATCTAAATGCGCGGTAGATATCTTTCGGCTGGCGCACCTCGCGCGGGATCAATGTCAGCTTTAATTCTGTCGCCGCGACCCTGGTCAGCTTCCATTCATTAACGTTGCCCGTGTTCCAAGGATTCCATAAGACGCCGATCCGCGAAACTGGGAGAGTACGCCTGAGCAGCTCGAGGCGTTTCTGCGCCAGATCCGGCGCCAGGATGCTCATCCCTGTGACATTGCCGCCGGGCCGGGCAAGATTTGCCACCAGTCCCGTACCGACGGGATCCGAGCTGCCGGTCATGACGATGGGAATGGTCGTCGTGGCTTTCTTAGCTGCCAGTGTGGCTTGCGTGCCCCGCGCGACGATGACATTGACCCGGCGTTTGGCCAACAGAGCTGCGGCTTCGGTAAGGCGTTTTTCGTTTGCCGCCGCGAGCCGCCACTCCACGGTCAAGTTTTCACCTTCCTCATAGCCGAACTCTCGGAGCCCCTTAAAAAAACTATCGTGAAACGAATCCCGTGGTGTTACCGAGAGAAATCCCATGCGCCAGATTTTCTCGGCCGCGTGCGCCTCGGCCGCCCTCAGCGAAACGGCGCGGGGGATTAACGATCCGATGACAGTTGCGAACACCAGCAGTGCAAGTTGTAAAGACTGTTTCATAGAAGTTCACAGCCAAACGTTCAAAGTTCAGACGAAAGAGCAGATTTTAGCGCAGAGAAAGTAGCTCGGCAAAGCCCGGAGAGAAATTCGGTTTATCCCGCGCAAAAGGTGCACGTGCAGAGCGCAGGGGCAAAAGGCAAAACAAGAATCGAACGTGATGCCTTGGCGGCCCTTCGACTTTGGTCACGCCAGGCTTGGCGGGCGTAGCGGCGGTCTTCGCCCGAAGGCATTTAGAAGGGCGGCGTCTTACACCGGCCAGCCGTGTTGCGAGAGGTCGATCGGGTTGCCGTCGGGATCATGGACTCGATACTCGGCTTCGCGGTTGGCAGGTCTCTTTTGGATTTCAGTGGCCGCGCCGAGTTCTTTGCACAGCGGTTTCAAGGCTTCGATATCATCAACCTCGATGCCAAAGTGGTACAGTCCTTCCTTGTAGTGCGGGCGTTTTTGAATGATCGCTACATTGAGGTAGCCGTCAGAGAGATAAATGGCCGGGCCAACCCCATCGACCACTTTCATGCCAAAGGCCGTCGTGTAGAACTTAACCAGCCGCTCGCGATTCTCCGTAACGATCGCCAGATGTCGAATACGCGCCATAGTATCAAGCCTCCCTTTGGTGTGTTTTTAATTTGACCGGGCGCACTACTCCTGCTTCAGAGCGCTCTCCGGATGTCGCTCCAGAATCTCACTGATATACTTGTGCAACTCGCCCTGGAGCTCAGAAGCGTCCGCTTTAAAACCCGTGTGATGCGCTCCCAACAGGAACTCGATGCGGCCGTCGTTGTCAACGATCTCGAGGAAATAGTTTGTGCCGAATAATACCTGAACCCGCTTATAGCCGCTTTGACGGTCTCCTTCGGTCACAACCGATCTTATTTTGGCCATGATCCAGCTCCTAAATCAGTTCCGTCAGACTCTCGGTAGGCTCTACACTAAATGATAGGAAATGAACAGAGAGTTAAAAAAGGATAAAGGCAAAAGGATAAAGGATGAGGGAAAGCGGAAATGATGAAAACGGAAAGCGGAAATGAAAAAAGGATGAAGGCAGAAGGATAAATGAGAAAACAGAAAAGATGAAAGCGGAAAGAGGAAATGAGAAATTAGTGAAGGGACGCGGGACGAATCCAGACTAATCTTTCCTTGACCGTGGTTGTTTGTAGGACTAGTCTCTAGCCGCGAAAGGAGGCTAATATTATGAAAAAGTCCGCGACCGTAATGTTTGGGCTACTTTTCTCATTACTGCCTTGCTTTGCGATACTTTCCGCCACAGCCGCGGAGTTGAGAAGAATGAATTTCGGGTACTCGACCATCGGCGCTATGGCGACCGGCGGCTGGATGGCGAA
>DATACQ010001002.1:0-2340 GCA_036258955.1 Binatia bacterium | reverse complement strand
AACTCTTCAGCCGTACTTGGGATATCAGCTCAGGTCCCAATACGCGAATCCCATGGCGCAGCCGACTCCCGTGCGAGTCCGGTAAAGGGGTAAATAGTCGACGACCTGCCCGTTTCTATCTGCCGCTCCGGCGGTGACGATCCAGTTCAATATTTCCGATGTGCCTTCGCGGAATAAAGCTGACGGCATAGCGCTCATATACGCCGTGTCGTTCGTTTGGAGCGCCTGAAGAAACTCTGCATCCAATCGTTCGTCAATCTTCGTGTGGCTAAGACCACCCGAAGCTGCGATCACCACACGATTGTTGCTTGGATACTGCCTGATCAGCGATGCCAGGGTTTTGCCGAACTCCAGACAGCGCTTCGCAGACGGCGCCGGCGGGTAGTAAGTGTTCACCATGATCGGAATGACTCGGCAGTTCGTTTCAGGCACGAGAAACTTAAGCACTCTCGCGAATGCGTGGCCGAGGCCACCATCGTAGCGTGTTTTCTTGGAATAGGACGGATCAAAACCGTGACCCATAAGGCCGGTGATGATCGCTTCAGCCATTTTAGAATCAATGCGGTACTTCGTACGATTCTGCGATCGTGATTGATTCAAGTAGCGCAAGCTCACGCTGGCTTCCGCTTCTTCCCCCATATAGATCGTAAACGGCGGCATGTTGTCTTCTAGGAGATTCTCGTGCTGGTCGTCGCCGACGACGATCAAAACGTCCGGACGCATCGCCTCCATTCGCTCGCGGAGCTTTTCGATCGCCGACATACAGCCGCGCCATTTAGTCCACTTTACTTCGTCCGTTTCATTTTCCAGCCCCGGCTTGTCCGGCAGGTTCTCGCTTTGGCGATTCTGTAACAAATGCCACTTGCCGGGATCCAGCATCAATTGAGGAGCGTGGGACATGGCCACGCAACCGACTAGGTTGGACATATAGTAGTTTCGGGTTTCGAGTTTCAGGTTTCGAGTTCTCAGGCCCCGCATGCAAACCCGGAACCCAAAACCCGAAACACGAAACGATTATGCATGCGCCGCTTTGAGATCCGAAAGCTCTGGCGCTTTGACATCGATTTTGAACCAGCTCGCGCCGGCATCCTCGCTGCCGAACAAATCGCCGTTGCGCTGGGCCGCAAACATCCAGTCCGGATTAGAAGGGTCGAAGGCGAAAGCCTCCACAAAGCTTTTGTTCGCTCTAGAAAGCTCGTTATCGAGCTTGCTCCAGCTCTTGCCGCTGTCCGTTGATTGGATGAGGAAAGCTTCGGCGCCGGTGGCGCGTTTGCGCCATTGACTCGGCTGGCCGTTGGCGATTGCCGAATAAATAACGTTCGGCTTCTTCGGGTGGATCGCAAGCGGAACGGAATATTCTTCACGAAACTCCGAGGCCATGGGTTGCCAATTCGTGCCGCCGTCGTCGCTACGGTAAAGCGCTCTGCCTCTGGCGACGCCGGCGCGTGCGTCGTGACCCCCGGTCGCGATAAAAATTTGCCGCGTATTCTCCGGATGAAGCACAATCGTGTGCACGTCGGCGTCCAGGTCTCGGTTGAGCAATTGCCAATTTTTTCCGCCGTCAGTCGTCTTGAGCATGTATCCGACTTGCAGCGCGACGTACATCGTGTTGTGATCCGTCGGATCGATTGTAATGTCGCGAACATGCGGTTCGACCACTGCAACGGGGTAAACGATCGTTTGAACCCAGGGAATATCCCACACGGTATCGAGCCGGTTCCAAGTTTTACCGGCGTCGCGGCTGATAAAAACGTCGATGGGTTCAGTGCCCGCGTAGAGAGTATTGGCATCCAGGGGATCGAAGCTCAAGCAGCGCACTTTCCCGGGGCCGCGCTTGCCGTAACTCGGTTTTTTCCAGGTCGCGCCAAAGTCCTCACTGAGCCAGACGCCATCACCGCGTGTGCCGGCAAATACTTTGTTCGGCGCCAAGGGGGATACTGCCACCTCCGGTACCTGCCAATCCTTGAGCCCGTGATTTTCGATTTTCCAGGAGCGAGCGTCCTCGCTTTTTAACGTGACGACGCCTTCATCTGTGCCAAGATAAAGAATCGAAGACATGACTGTTCCTCCTGCGGCTGAAGCGAAAATCTACTACAGAAGTTCGCGCCCGGACAAGGGCGCGAGCGCTGTTATACGGCAGATCCAATAATTCTTCCCCTCAGAGCGATTCCTGTGTCACAATACAGTTTGAACTTGCCGTTGGCCGCTTCGGAGAGCGCTGCCAAAGCAGGGAGCATCTATGCTACGGGCCCTCCTCTCATCAGTTCTGCTCTTTGCGATCCTGGTCGTAGGCTCTTCAGCGCCGGCGGCCACGAAAGTTTCTTTTCCCTATACTCCCAT
>DATACQ010001001.1:0-1532 GCA_036258955.1 Binatia bacterium | reverse complement strand
ATCGTCACCCCGTTCCCGATGATTTGTCTCAGCACGACTTTGACTCCTCGCTCATTCCATATATCGAACATGCTCAAAATGCTGAGGTCGCTATTAGCGAGTTCGAGATCATAGTTCTTTCGAAGTCAGAGAAAAGATCGTATTGGCCCGCATCGTTCATCCTCGGGCAAATGCAGGAAGCACTAAGCGCAATAACTCTCCGGTGTCTCGTATCTCGAGTCTTGGGGTGGGATTAAAAACCCGAGATCCCGGATTCCACACCTGAGACTAGGTTCGCGGAGGTCGAAGACGCTTGCTCCTCGGACTCGATCTCGTGAACAATCCGGGTTAAGACTTTGCATCGCCAACCGGCAAATTGTATTTCCGGCGCAATTTGGTGATGTATTCCTTGGCTTCTTTCGGAATCGCGATATGTTCTCGAATGACGGTTTCGAGTTTTTCGGGGGCAACGGGCCGCCAGCCGTCGCCAAAGAACTTATCGCCTTCCTTGTCCACCTCGGGATCTTTCATTACTTTCATGAAGCCTTCGCGCAGCAATTTCACGAGGTGCTCCGGGGTGCCTTCCGGCGCGACGAGATATTTATCGAGTTCGGAAGCGCCGGCCCAAGCCTGGTAAGCCTGCCAGGACACGCCTGTGGGTTTCTTCGAGCCCAGGAGTTCGAGGAAAGTAGGTGTGTCTGGAAAGTCCTCGCGGCGCTGCTCCTCCTCGGTCGCGACAACTTGAACCACGCCTTCTCGCTGTAGATCCTTGACGAGTTTGGCATTTTGGGTGGCCCATATATCGATTTCACCCTGCCGGATGGCCAGCTGCAGTTCGCGGCTCCCTGGATAGCCGTAGATCCAGCGCAGGTTCCAGCCGAGATACTCAGCGCCCCAGACCGTCATAGCGATCCAGTTGCGGATCCCATCTGTATCGCCGACAACCACCGGCTTGGCGTTTTTGTCCGTAAACCTTGGCCGCGCGTCGTTTCTAATCATAAGTAAGCTGCCGGGCCGAGCGACGGCGCCAATGATCTTGAATTTTCTTGGATCGTATTTGATGGAAGGACCACCGCGCGCAAAGCTTGCAACGCTGGAAGACGAATCCTGCATAATGGTAAGGCCGTCGGGTTTTACTTCGCTGGCGAAGTAATTGTTGGCGATCGTGCCGCCCCCGCCGCCCATGTTCTGGATCACGATCTTTGGATTACCGGGCAGGTGATTGGATAGATAGCGCGCGACCAAACGACCCGCTGTATCGGTTCCACCCCCAGGGCCCGAGGCGATCAAAAATCTGAGGGTCTTGCCTTCGTAGAATGGCGCTTCGGCGGCATCCGCCATGCCGCCGAAGATCAAGGCGCAGACAACAAGTCCGCCGGCAACTGCATTGCTCAAGAGCGGTATCTTCATCCTGAATCGCCTCGTTTCTGGTTCTTGGCCCGGATTCACGAGATTCGTCCGAGGAAACAACCCTCTCTGATCGCGGTTGGACATGCTCACCATCTGAGTAGAAATCGGAGGGCGGCCACGACCGAGTCTGGCGTCTAAAGTCC
>DATACQ010001000.1:0-3493 GCA_036258955.1 Binatia bacterium | reverse complement strand
CGCGAATTTGTCGATACCCGTGCCACTACCCATCGCAGCGGTGATGGCGATGACTTTGGGGTTGTTCTTTGCAGCGCGCAAAAGACTTTGTGCGAAAATTTCAGTGTAACTCGGAATCGGGCTTTTCGGCTTTTTAGGTTTGCCCGTGAGCACGTGAAAAGGCGTTACAGCGTGATACTTGATGGGGTCGGCCTCGGCAGGCGCATACCCCTTGCCTTTTTTAGTCATGACGTGAACCAGAGTCGGCCCTTCGATCTGCTTGATATTGTCTAAGGTCTGTATCATTTCGGCCAGATTGTGACCGTCGATGGGTCCGACATATTGAAAACCCAAACTCTCGAACAAGAACCCTGGGGTCACCAGCCCGAGAAATGAGTCCCGGAGTTTGCGCGCCGCGAGTTTGAGATTCTCACCGCTGGGAAGGCTCTTGAGCCAAGCGGAAATGGTCTTTTGCGCTCGCTGCGCCAGATTAGTGGTGAACTGTTTGCTTAAAAACGAAGAAACTGCGCCGACCCGGGGATCGATGAAATGTTCGTTATCGTTCAAAACTACAATGAGATTGCGATCGAGGTGCCCGGCTTGGTTCAGCCCCTCGAAAGTGAGCCCGGCGCTTAGCCCGCCGTCGCTAATGACCGCTACGACCCGCCGCGGCGAATCTTGCAGAATGCTGGCTTCGATGATGCCTAGAGCCGCGGAAATAGACGTCCCCGCGTGGCCGGCGCCGAAAACATCATATTCGCTCTCATCGCGGCTTAAAAAACCGCTCAGCCCGTGGCGCTGGCGAATCGTTGCCAACTGCTCGCGACGACCACAAATAAGCTTGTGCGCGTACGCCTGATGGCCGGTGTCCCAAACAATCCGGTCCTCTGGAGTGTCGAACACGTAATGGAGCGCTAGCGTCAGCTCAACCGCTCCCAGGGTGGAGGCAAAATGGCCGCCTACTTCGGACACGACGGAGATCACCTCTTCGCGGATCTCTGCCGCGAGTTGCGGCAATTCTTCCAGCGTCAACCTGCGCACGTCTCTCGGGTCATCGATACCATCGAGCAATCGTCTCATCTTAAGAATGCATCTCCTGTCCAGGTGGATTTTCGCCGTTGTCTAAAGCCCGTTGACCGACATAAAGCGCAATGGCTCGCAACGGTTCAGCTCTAGGACCAAAGGGGCTCAACGATTTTACCGATTGATTGATAAGCTCGCGCAGCCGTGTTTTGGCTCGACTCACTCCCACCACCGCCGGGTAGGTAGCTTTTTTGTCTTCCTTGCGCCCGGATTCACCGGGCGGGGCTGAGCCCGCGCTGTCGAGAAGATCATCGGCTATCTGAAACGCCAGGCCGACGGCTTCACCATAGCGCAAAATTTTCTTTAACTCGGAATGGCTTGCTCCGCCGGCGCGGGCACCGAGACTGAGCGAGGCGACAATCAAAGCTCCGGTCTTGCGCCCGTGCATAGACTCCACAGTAGCCAAAGCAACATTGGTTTTTTCGGTTTCGACGTCCATCGCCTGTCCGCCGACCAACCCCGCCAGGCCGGCGGCGCGCCCGAGTTCATGGATCAACTCAACAACCAGGCCCGGATCAAGAGATCGGGTGACAGGTCCTGAAATCAAGTGAAATGCTTCCGTGAGCAATGCATCGCCCGCCAGAAGCGCCATGCCTTCCCCAAAAACTTTATGCGCGGTGGGAGCGCCGCGGCGCAGATCATCGTCGTCCAGCGCCGGCAGATCATCATGGATCAACGAGTAAGCGTGAATCATTTCGATGGCGCAGGCAAACGGCAACAAGGCTTTCTGCTTTGCTGCAAACAATTCGCCGGCGGCCAGAGTGAGAATCGGGCGTATGCGCTTTCCACCGGGGAAGAGACCGTAGCGCATCGCCCGCCGGAGCGACCGACAACAGTGCGGTTGTTTTTCGAGATAGAGCTCCAACGCACGATCTACGGTAGCGCGCCGCGCGGTAAGATACTCTTCAAGGTCGAAAGTCACCGCCGTCAATTATAGTGCATCGCTCAACACGCCGCACCAATGTAACATTGCCAGCGCGGCATCTTCAATGCGCACCAGCTTACCGTTACAGTCTCGAAACGTTTAAAGCAGAATCTTCCCCGACCCATCCTTTGTGGTATCGACCTCCCACCAACAACCACGCCACCACAGCGCTTCCAATCCCGGCCGCCACTGCCATCCAGTATTGATTCAGAATACAGAACCCAAGCGGTAGCGCAAAATTGACGCTATAGACCGACAACGCGAACGAAAGTTCACTCGCGGGTGCCGGTGTCGTCCGGTGCAAAATAATGAACAACACCAGTCCGGTGACGCCCCAGCCGAAAAGATTGCTCCAGGGCATGCCGTAATAGCTTCCTGCCTCGCCCCAGATCCAGTAACTCGTCACCTTGCTCATCGCCGGGTCGAGCAGTAGATCCCAGGCCACAAGAAGCGCTGTCGCCAATGCGACTGCCTGAACCCCCGAGGTACGCCTGCGCGCAATGACCCAGCACGCCCAGCCCATGGTGAACCAACTCAACGGAATCAGCAGCGGCACCAAGCCGAACCATTTGGGACCCAACAGGTGCGTGTAGGAATAAGGGCCGAAGGGAACGCCCAAGCCGGTGCCGAGTAATTCGCTGGCCAAACTCACGCAGTAGACGGCAACGAAAGCGATAAGCGCGGGGATGCGGTTGCGTAGCCACGCATCGGACACAACGGCAAGTCCGCCGAAGAGCATGTTGCCGATAGCAAAGCCATGAAAAGCCCAAGTAAAAAACGCAGCCTGGGGATCGACTTTCGCGAGCAAGTCCGGCCGGGAAGTAAAAATTCCGTATCCCAGCAAGCTCGCGACGACGATCGCTGCTTGGACAACTAAAAAAATCCATGGAATGAGCTGCATGACGTCTCCCTTTGGCCTAATCAATTGACCTTCGAATACTTCCACACTGTGTTCAATGAGCCTGCAGTCCAGGGATCGAGAAGGCGCGCCGGCGCCGAGCGGATCAGGCTCAAAACGGCCCGGCTTAGCAACCAAAGTTTTCTCGGTCGCGATACATAGGTTCTCTGATCCCAAGCTCGCGCGCCACGTTCAACGAGCAAGGCGCCGATCTCGGAGTAAACCTGGCGCGCCGCTGAGACAGCGCAGGCGGAGCGGAAAGATAGATGCCATAGCCCGAAGTCGCCTGAGCGATAATAGCGTTCCGCCTCGCACAGCAAGCGTCGGTTTATCCCAGCTAGCTTTTCACGATTTTCGGGCGCCGCGATTTCGCCAGGCGCGATCTGCGCGTCATCGAGCCAGCTCAAGGGAACATAGATGCGATCCATCGCGGCATCTTCGATAATATCGCGGGCTATGTTGGTCAGTTGCATGGCAATGCCCAAATCGGCCGCGTGTTTGAGGGCGCTTTCATCGCGCAAACCCATGACGTGCGACATCATCAATCCAACCGTACCGGCGACCCGATAACAATACAGCAAGAGCTCCTCGAGGTTGGCGTACCGAGT
>DATACQ010000999.1:0-3569 GCA_036258955.1 Binatia bacterium | reverse complement strand
TACCGCTCGTACGATCGCGAGACGGCACGCTAGGATCTATCGTCGCCGAAGGGTCCAGGGTCATGGCGGCGACCTCGGGGGTAACGTGTATGTCTTTTTCGGGCCGCACGCGAAAAGCCAGAACCCACTCCCGGGTGAACGCGTCGCGGATATTTACATCCTCATCGGTGACAACGATCCACTTGTAATGATAAAAGCCGAATTTCGACCAAACAGCCATCGCAAGCTGCAGCGGAAAACTCGCATGCGGTTTCTTAGCGCTGATCCAGAGCATCGCGGCAGACCCGCCTGATTCCGGCAGATGCACATCCACGACACCAGGCATTTTGAGCTCTTGGGTCAAGTGATGCCATACGCCGCCCTCACCCATGACCTGGCGGCAGACGCTGCTCTCGCTTGGCGGCATTTGACTTAGCATGCCCTGGAGAATCGGTTCGTTTCGGTACGTTATGCAGGTGACCCGAAACACAGGCTCGCCGCGCGGCGAGCTGGTCATGTAGCCGGTGAATTCGCCGAAAGGACCCTCCGGTTCTGTAACGCCAGGAATGAATTCTCCCTCGATCACGATTTCGGAAGAAGCCGGCACTTGGAGTTCGCTGGTCTCGCATTGGATCATTTCAATGGGGGCACCGCTGATATTACCGGCGACCGCGATTTCATCGATGCCGTAGGGGACCTTCGCCACTCCCGCAAGATAGATGCTCGGCTCACAACCCATTACGAGCGCCGCGGGCATAGCTTTGCCTAGCGTTTCCCACTCGCGCAGATGCATCGCCGCATGCTGATAATCGGGTCTGCCCCACTGGATGCCAAGTTTATCGCGTCCCTTGAGTTGGGCTCGATACATCCCGACATTGCGAGTTTGACCGGTTGGATCTTGAGAGATCCAGAGCGGCGTGAGATATGGGCCCGCGTCTTTACCCGGTGACCACACAGGAATCGGCAGCTTCTTCAGATCAACATCGCTGCCCTTAATGATGTTTTCCTTACAAGCGCCCCGGTGAACCCGCGTCGGAGGAATCGGCTTGTTTTGAGATTCACTCCAGCGGGCGTGAATCTCGTGGGCATCGGGTTCCACGCCGAGTATGCGCGACAGAATTGCCTTCGAGCCGCCGACTACGCCGGCTACTACTCTCATCCCGGGATAGTTGCGAATTCGACTGAAGCCGATTGCGGCTCGATTCTGCTCCGAGACACCACTGAAAACCAACCTCGTCACAGCGCCGATTTCCCAATCTTTATCGACCTCGGAACTTACCCATTTGAAAAGCCCCGCCTGCTCAAGATGCCTTAGGTAGCTTCTCAGATCGTCGTTTTGTTCTCTCACACGCAACTTCCTCGTCACTATCAGCCGCCAAAGAACTCGCGGAAACGCTTCTTGATCTCTTCATTGCGGCCTTCCAGCTCCTCCGGATCAACGGTTAACAGTTTCAAATCAGTGAGCTTCGGCTTGTCTGCAGGATAAGTCACCTCGGGATGAGGAACGTACAAGGCTTCACTATCAGCCAAAAACTGCTGCACCTCCTTAGTGAAAATGAAATCGGTAAAGAGCCTGGCGGCGTTGGGGTGGGGAGATGAATTTGTAATTGCCGACGGCGAAACGACCAGCGGAACCCCGTCTTCGGGATAAACGATCCCGATCGGGTTCCCTTTTTTTCTTTGCAGGTAAAGAAAATAGTCGGCTCCATTGGCGCCGACTAGGCGTTCTCCCGACGCGACAACCTCGGCCGGATCATGAACCGATTGTCGTAAATGGAGATTGTTTTGCGCGAGCTGTTTGAAGTAATCCCATCCATAAAGCTTCACCAGCGCGAGCGTGTAGGTCGCTACGGCGCCGCTGTAGCCCGGATGGGCTGTCACCATTTTCCCCTTCCATTTCGGATCGAGCAGGTCCTTCCACGCTCGTGGAGCGTCGGAACTCGGTAACAGTTTCGAGTTGTACGAGATGACGGTTGTAAATGCGCGCCACCCAAAAGCTACAGCGTCGGGATCGCGGAAGGAGATGGGAAAACGTTCCGTTCCCACAGGTGTGTGCTTCGCGAGCATTCCCTTCTTTTTTAAGAGAACATAGTGACCCACATCGGATGAGTTAAAGACGTCGGCGTTCTTGATGCCGGCCGAAGCCTCCTGCATCAATCGTTGAAGAATTCGCTCCGACCCCGAGCGATGCACCTCCACCTTAATGCCGGGGTAAGCTTGCTCGAAGAGCTTGGCAACGCGTTCTGCGGTAAAGAGACTCGCCCCCGTATACCATACGATCTTTCCTTCTTTCCGCGCTTCCGCGAGCCTCGCCTCCTGCGCCGGAGACATCCGGGTGGTCAGTAAAATGCCCAGAGTACACCCCAAGATAACGATCCACATGTGCTCATGTATTCTTTCACGCATTGGAATTCCGTCCCCGCGCGCGCCGATTCCGGTTTATTTATAAAGTGCCGGACGCAAATGCCATAGCCGCTTGTCTATTTCACTGCGACGCGTTTCTGTCATGCGCTCCGGCGCGCCGCCGTTGAGGCTCTCCGGGTCACGCTCTCTTACTTCCCCTCCAGTATCTGCTTGACGCGATTCACGATAGCCGGTTCGATCTCGTACAAGCCCTTCACCATCTTTTCTATGCCGGGTCCATCGATCGGATCTATTTCGAGCTTGGCCTTTTCTGCCTCGGCCCGGAGCTGGGGATCTTTGAGCGTGTCCATGAAGGCTTTTTGCAAAGTTCGCACGCGCTGTTCGGGCACCTGAGGCGGGAGTGAATATAGTCTCTGGTTACCGTAGAGGTCGCTCGCGATCTGGAGGAGTTTTTTTCCTTCCTCGTTCTTTGCGTACTGAACGGCAAGCGGAACGCCTTTCAACTCGGGATGAGATTCGAGCATCGTCTGGAGCACAACACGGACCTGCCCTGCTTTCAGGGCGTTGGCCCAGGTCACCTTTGCCGATTGCCAGCCGAAGGCGCAGGTCCCATCGACTTCTCCTGTTTCCGCCGCAACCCTGATGTCGGCGGTGCCCTTGTAGCCCTCGATCAGCTGTAGAGGGAAACCGGTGGCTGCTGCAAGCAGTTTGGTGTCGTCGGTTCCGCTTGTGCCCGGGCCGATCGCTCCCAACTTGACTTTTGCTTTCGCATTGCGCCACTCGTCTGCCGTCTTAATCCCGCTGCGCTCCGTCAGTATGCATATGAGAGAGTCCGCCGTCGGCATGCCGATCCAGCCAAACTTGCGCCCATCGAACTGTACCGCAGGGTTGCCCATCATGTGTTGTAAAATGAGCGGGCCGGACCAGTGCCCGATTACGGTTCCATCACGCGGAGCGCTGTTGAAGATGTAGTTCGCGGAGATCAGCATCGCCGCTCCAGGCATATTCTGGACGACAGTGGAAGGTTTGCCGGCAACGTATTGAGCGAAGTGGCGCGCGATAAGCCTGGTGTACGTATCATAGCCGCCACCGGCGGACCCGCCGACGATAAAGTGGATTGTTTTGCCCTTGTAGAACTCCTCGACTGAAGCAGCAAGCGACGACGAGACCAGCGCCATCGAGACAAAGATAGAGAGCAAAAACATACCTAGTGCTTTGGCCATGAG
>DATACQ010000998.1:0-1709 GCA_036258955.1 Binatia bacterium | reverse complement strand
CCGCATCTGGTCGAATTGAGTTTTCACCTCATAGTCGTTCGACCATGGCCAAATTCGACAATAGCTCGGCAAGCCTATCATGGCTGGCGGCCACGCCCTGCCCCATGTCGAAATTAAGCATGCCGTCGCGGGTCTCGGGCGACGAGTAGTGGATGGTGTTCGTGAATGTCGTCTTGCTGTTGCGCTTGGTCAGAACGGCAATGGTCGGCGTCTCACCGCCGGTCCAGTTCTGATCGCAGAACTCCGTGATGACGATGCGCCCAAGCGCAACAAAAAGCCTAAGCCGCAGAAACGTTATGATAGCGGACTGCCGGGATTTCCTGAGCTTTGGAACAACAAGGCGCTGAGGTCACGTTGAGGATCGACTCCAACCTGCTCGCCGCGGCGGAGAGCGAGGGCCCCAAGCCAACTAGGAAAGAGGCGGCGGAGGAACTGCGCAAGATCGTCTCGATCGTGGGCAAGCCCGGTGCGCCTGGTGCACTTATCCGCTGCGTGGTGAGCGTGAATATACTCAGCGAGGGTTGGGATGCGAACAACGTTACGCACATCCTCGGGCTGCGCGGGTTTCAGAGCCAATTGCTCTGCGAGCAAGTTGTTGGTCGTGGCTTGCGCCGTATGGATTACACGCCCGACCCGCGAAGCGGACGGCTCATTGCCGAATACGTGGACATCTTCGGCGCGCCGTTCTCATTGATTCCATTCAAGGGCCGCGAGCCCGATAAAGATCCCTTGCCGGAAGATAGGCCAAAGCATGAGGTAATGGTCCTGCCGGAACGGAAGGGCGCGGAGATTCGCTTTCCAATTGCCGAAGGCTACGCCCTAGATCTGAAGCGCAACCTGATCCAATACAACATGGAAGAAGTTGAGCGATTGAAACTCGATCCCGGGTCGACGCCTACGGCTGCCTTTGTGAGACCGCAAGTGGGATATCAGATCGGATAGCTGGGTGCGCACGGTGGATTCGGGGTCGAGTTAGTCGATCGGCAGGCGTACTACGACTTCGTTCATCCTCAGACAATTGCGTTCGAGATCGCGCGTGAGATCGTTCGCGTGCTCACCGAACCTGCTCGCCCGGAAAAGCCGGCTCGCATCATGCAAGGACGTAGAGCTCTGTTTGCGCAGGTGCTGCAGATCGTGCAAAAGTATCTATCAGAGCGGGTTGACTACTACGGTTGTCATCCAGCCGAAGTCGGCCTGCAGGTGTATGCGCAGCGAATTGTCGGGACGCTGATTGCGGCGATCGCGCCCGATGATGCAACGGGTGAAGCACCGCTGCTGCCGCGACTCAACCGTTACCGACCTATCGGAACCACGGAGAGCGTGCACTTCACGACCGTGAAGCCCGTACAGGCGACACAAGCCAGCCACTTGAACCTTGTAGCGTATGATACTCGTTTCTAGGAGCAGGGTGCGATCTTTCAATTGGAGAAAATGGCAAAGAGCACGTCGTGATGTGCTACGCACATAACGATCACCTTGAGTTTAACATCCCCTACGAACTTTTCGGTCAAAATCACGTATACGAACCGGATTTTCTCGTGCGCCTAATGAATGGGAAGACTTTGATCGTGGAAATCAAAGGACAACTGCACGGCGATACAGACGCCAAACATCAAGCTGCGCGACGGTGGATTACCGCGGTTAACCACTGGGCCGGCTCGGTCGGTGGGACTTTCTTGTTTGTCGAGAGCCGCAGGATCTTGGCTAGA
>DATACQ010000997.1:0-1791 GCA_036258955.1 Binatia bacterium | reverse complement strand
GAAATCTTCAATGTCTCGGCCAACGGCAGGAATGTGAGCTTCACTCGCAACATCGGCAACATCGTCATGGATCTCGACCATGTCGAGATCATCGAGCTCAACGCGCTGGGCGGCGCCGACACGATTACGGTGAACGACCTTTCCGGCACCGACATGGACAAGATCGGGATCAACCTGGCGGTCGGCGGCATCGGCGACGGCCTGTCGGACATGGTGATTGTCAATGCAACTGAGAGTGACAATACCGAGATTACCGTCAGCGGGAGCGGTGATTTCGCCGTGGTCAAAGGGTTGCATGCCAGGGTCGAGGTCGGCGGCGCAGACGCGGGTAACGATTCGCTGATTATCAATAGTCTCGGCGGCAACGACAGAATCGATGCCTCGGCGTTCACGGGTGTGATCCAGCTTGGGCTTGCGGGCGGGAACGGCGAAGACACGATTTTGGGCGGCGCTGACGTGCTCCCCGATTTCCCTCCACGGCGAGAGTGGATCGGTTCACCCTTTGGTCTTGGCGGCGGCGCTGGGGGGGCGAGCCGCGAAGCCATCGGTTAGCGTAGCGGCTCGTCCCCCCGACAACAAGAAGGCACTCACGTACTCTGCGGGGGTGAGGCCTCCTAGGCTCGAATGCGGTCGGCGGGTGTTGTAGTCGATGCGCCAGGTTTCGATCAGCTGCCGCGCTTCCGCCAGCGTCGTAAACAGATTTTCGTTCAAACACTCATCGCGAAGTCGTCCGTTGAAGGATTCTATGAAAGCGTTCTGGGTTGGCTTGCCCGGAGCAATGTAATGCCACCGCAGTTGCCGCCGTTCACACCATGCCAGCACTGCATTCGAGGTAAACTCGGTGCCGTTGTCGGACACGATCAAAGCCGGCTGCCGCCGCAGCTCGATCAAGGCCTCAAGCTCTCGTACCACCCGTGGGCCGGAAATCGACGTATCTGCTAACGTCAACAAGGCCTCGCGAGAGAAGTCATCGACAATGCAGAGGATGCGGAAGCGGCGACTGCTGGCCAGCGCGTCCATCACAAAATCCAGCGACCAGCGCTCATCCGGGCTGCTCGGCACACCCAGCGGAGCTCGTTCTCCCACAGCGCGCCGGCGTCCCCGCCTGCGGCGAACCGTGAGCCCCTCCTCGCGATAAATGCGATAAAGCTTCTTAAGATTGACTTTGATCCCTTCTCTCGCCAGGAGCCGCCTCAGGCGACGATAGCCAAAGCGCCGCCGAAGTCCGGCAAGCTCTCGTAACCTCGCCCGCAAAGCTGCATCATCACTCCGCACCGATCGGTAGCGTAAGCTCGAGCGGTCCAAATCCAGGAGCCGACAGGCACGCCGTTGCGAGAATCCATAGCTCGCGATCACCTGCCGCGCAGCCTCAAACCAAGCCGCCGTACTCAAGAGTTTTTTTTAAGCAAATCCTTCAAAGCAGCATTGTCCAAAAGCGTGTCCGCCAACAGCCGCTTCAAGCGAACATTCTCGTGCTCAAGCTGCCGCAGTCGGCTGGCCTCCGAGCCGGTCATGCCGCCAAACTTTGCTTTCCATCGATAAAGTGTGGTCGACGAAATCCCGTGCCGCCGGCATACCTCCCGCGTCTGCTGGCCAGCATCATGCTCACGCAGAATCGCAATAATCCGCTCGTCCGAAAAGTCCTGCCGGCGCATGGTCCATCTCCTCTCGATGGATCCACCCTATACCTGGCAGAGTTTTCGGGGAGCACGTCAGCTCCGCCGACGGTATTGAATACATTGACGGTCTCGTCGCCGCTGTCAGAAGCGCCGGTCACCAGCATGTCGCCGC
>DATACQ010000996.1:0-3907 GCA_036258955.1 Binatia bacterium | reverse complement strand
CCAGAGAGATTGCGCGCGAATTATTCGGCTTCTGATGTTACTTTGACTGGCTTGTACGCTTTGTTATATTCAGGGCAACTTCTGGATTAACCGGATCTTATGCCGTCGCTGCTCATTAAAAATATCGGCACCCTGGTTACGGGAAAACTCGAGAGCCCGCTGAGGCAGGCAGATTCGATCTTCATCAAAGACGGTTTCATTGCGCGCATCGGTACGGGCTTGAAAGAGGCCGCGGATCAGACCGTCGATGCTAACGGTATCACGGCCGTTCCTGGTCTGATTGATTCACATTGCCATCCCTCCATCGGCGAATACACGCCGGCGCAAAACGCGTTATCCTGGATCACGAACTACATGCATGGTGGAGTTACCGCGCTCATTTCCGCGGGTGAGTTGCATTTGCCGGGGCTGCCACTGCCGCCAGATCCGCGCACAGCGTTATCTGTCGCCATCGTCACAAAAAGATGCTACGACAACCTGCGTCCCTCGGGAGTCAAGGTTTACGCCGGCACCTTGCTCCTGGTGCCCGGATTGACGGAGAAAGATTTCGATGAAATCGCGTCGCTGGGGATCAGACTGGTCAAATTTATTTTCTACGACTACAGCCTGCTGCCCAACGGCGAAGCGGCGCGTTACGTCACTTGGGCGGCCGCGCGGGGCATCAAAGTAAAGATTCACTCCGGTGGCGTGTCGCGCTCCGGGGTCAGCCAGGTGGCGGGTTGGGAGATCATCACTACCATCAAACCCGATATTATCGGTCACATCACCGGCGGGCCAATACCGATGCCGGAAGCGGAGATGCTGCGCATTGCCAACGAGACCGAATACTTTATGGAAGTTTGCACGTCGGGTAATTATCGTCTCGCGTTGAGTTTAGCGCGAGCGGTAAACGCCAGCGGCAAACATCACCGCGTGCTGATCGGCACAGATACGCCAGGTGGCACCGGCGTGGTGCCTCGGGGCATTTTACGCGAGATCGCGTTTATGTCGTCGGTCGGCGAGGTGCCGCCCGAAACTTCCCTCTGCATGGCAACGGGCAACGTCGGCAGAGCGCATGGGCTTGACATAGGCATTCTCGAGGAGGGCCGTCCAGCAGACATCGTGCTAATGCACAAGATCACCGGTTCCGTCGCCAAGGATGCTCTCGATTCATTTGCCAAAGGCGATTTGCCGGGCATCTCGTATGTCATTATCGATGGCCAGGTGCGGGTTGCCGGCCGAAGCCAGCAGACGCCGCCGCCCGAGATTATCGCTCACGAAACCTGCTGCTGAGCAAGCGGCTGAAAAAGGCTCATATGCTTCGTTCGTTGCGCTCAACAGGGGTGGAGTACTGGAGTGTTGGAGTCGTGGAGTGATGGGCTTTAGACCCGCTACTCCAATACTCCGTCACTCCAGCACTCCAGTTCATCTGCTGCCTCGCCGTTCTGCGTCTTCCGCACGCGGAATGACTACGAGGCACTTCTATTGTGTAGTCAGGAGGATTCGTGAGTGATTTGGAATACGGTGTAGGGCTCTTTCCCACCGAACCTTTACCGCAGATGATTCATCTGGCGGAGGTCGCGGAGGACCTCGGCTACAGCCACGTCTGGGTCGGCGACTCGCACCTTATCTGGCGCGAGGCGTATGTAAACCTAGCGGCGATCGCACTTAACACCAAACGCGTGAAACTCGGTACCGGTGTTACCAATCCACTCACCCGTCACCCATCCGTGGTCGGCAGCGCTTACGCCACGTTGGAGGAGTGCGCTCCCGGTAGAATGATCGTCGGCATCGGTTTGGGCGATAGTTCCGTCGAGACCATGGGCATGAAGCCGGCGAAGCTTTCGTATTTTGAAAAAACTATCGCCCAGCTGCGTGACCTGCTCGAGGGCAAGGAAGTGGAGCTGGAAAGCGGCAAAATTCACGTGCTGCATCCGTGCAGGCGTAAAATGCCGATTTATATCGCCGCGAGTGGCCCAAAGATGCTCGAACTCTCGGGCCGGATCGCCGACGGCATAATCATCTTGGTTGGTATTGCGGACGACTATATCGCTCATGCGCGTGAAAAGATTTCCGCTGGAGCGAAGAGTGCCGGACGAAAGCTTGAAGACATCGATCTGGTTCTGTGGGTGCCCTGCGCGGTTTCAGAAACCGCCGGCGCTAAAGACGCGGTCAAGGCGCACGTCGCTCGGGTCGTTGCGCACCCGTTGCCGTACGTGCTCGATCCTCGGGAGCAGAAGGTGCTGGCGGAGATTCGTAAAACCTACGACTATTACCATCACATGAACCAGACCGCGAACCATGCCGAAGTCATTCCGGATTGGCTGGTCGACAAATTCGCAGTCGCCGGTACTGTTGTCGAATGCCGCCGGCAAATCGAGAGGCTAGAAAAGACCGGCATCCAGCAAATCGCGATCATTCCGTACAGCCCGCCGGGCGGAAGCCGCGAAGAGACCCTGCGCGGATTTGCCAGGGCCATGGGTTGATTGACACGTTGCGTTAGGCTCACGCGCAGGAGAGCACGTTATGAAAATCGTTCACACAATGATCCGCGTTAATGATCTGGACGAGAGTCTCAAATTTTACTGTGACGGGCTCGGCATGAAGCTCTTGAAGAAACGAGAATACCCCTCGGGCCGGTTTACTCTTGCGTTTGTCGGCTATGGTTCGGAAGAAAGCGATGCCGTGATCGAACTCACCTATAATTGGGACACCCACTCCTACGACCTTGGCAATGGCTTCGGACATATCGCGCTCGGCGTGCCGGATGTATATAAAGCCTGCGATGAACTGCGCGGCAAAGGCGTCAAAATTGTGCGCGAACCGGGGCCGATGAAGCATGG
The DNA here is from genome assembly GCA_036258955.1 of Binatia bacterium. Lineage (GTDB taxonomy): Bacteria > Desulfobacterota > Binatia > UBA9968 > UBA9968 > DATACQ01. Next base: position 1,085 of record DATACQ010000996.1, on the reverse strand, counting down.
CGGAAACGCCATTGCCTTTCTCGAGGATCCCAGCGGTTATAAAATCGAGTTGACGACGCGCGCCGAGTAGTATGGCACAGCTCATTGCCCAACCAACGGTGATTCCGGCAGCCGGCGAGCCGCCGAAGATTATTCGAGAGTTTGTCGGTCGCGTAAATTCGGCCACCGCTGACATTAGCATTGCGAAAATGAGCAGCCCGTCGGGCTGGCGCGAGCCGGGTCAGACGCCGGAATTCGATGAATACACAATCGTCTTAAAGGGCGAGCTTCAAGTCGAAACGCGGAACACTCTGCACAGAGTTGCCGCGGGGCAGGCAATCATTGTCAAAGCCGGCGAGTGGGTACGGTACAGCACACCGGGTCCCGAGGGCGCGGAATATATTGCGGCGTGCTTGCCTGCATTTTCGCCGGACACCGTTCATCGCGACCGTGACTAGACAAAAAATCGCGCGACGATAAAAATCCCTATCATCGAAAAAGCCAGCGCTATTTTGATAGCGGCGCCGAGGACGAGACCGACCGTAGCGCCGATCCCTGCCCGTGTTGCTTCTTGAAGGCTTCTTCGCGCGGACAGCTCGCCGATTACCGCGCCGATGAAGGGACCCAGCAGAACCCCAGGAAACCCCAAAAAGATCCCGATCACGGCGCCGAAGAGGGCGCCGAGGATAGCGCGCCGAGACGCGCCAAATCTCTTCGCCCCGAACATAGTCGCCCAAAAATCAACGGCGTAAGTAAGTACGGCAAGCAGTGCAATGAGCACGAGTGTCCACGGCCGAACGTACTGGAAGTCCTCAGCCCAAGCTGCGAGCAGGAGCCCGGCGAACAGGAGCGGCGAGCCGGGGAGCGCCGGCAGCACGAGTCCCGCGAGTCCGGCGGCAATTAACAGAGCGGCGATGATTAAAAGCAGTACCGTGTTGTCCATAATTTGGGCGGCGAGTTGCAGCTGGTTATCAGTGATTGCGCCGCCGCTGTCGCCGGTCCCGGCGCAGTGACGCTGTGCTCGGAGCGGCAACAGCCGCGGCAGAAGATGGGTCAGCGAGCCGCTGCGCGATGATTTTGTAGACCTGCGGCGAGAAGCCGAAGCC
>DATACQ010000995.1:0-16974 GCA_036258955.1 Binatia bacterium | reverse complement strand
GACGTAGATCATTACGGTCTAGCAGCTTGCCATCTGGCCGAGTGAACAAAGGCCGATCCATTGATTCGCTGATTACTTCGTCACGCTTGCGACATTCGGGCTTCGGGGCTTTTCTCTTCACATAGTCGTCAACCAAGAGCAAAGCACACAAAGCGTAGCAAGCAAATCGATTCGTCGTATTTTTCTGGTCTCGCCGATCACTTGATGACCCGGTCCGCTCTCGCCAGCACATTCGGCGGAATCGTAATGCCAATCTGCTTCGCGGTCTTTAGATTGATCACCAGCTCAAACTTTGTAGGCCGTTCTACTGGCAACTCACCGGCATTTGTTCCTTTGAGGATCTTGTTTATGAGGTGCGCCGCTTCCTCAGCGATCTGTACATCGCTCGTGCCGTAGCTAGCGAGAGCGTCTGCAGTGCTGGCCATGCGCGCGTGAAATATGGAAGGAAGACGCTTTGCATTGGTTAATCGGGTGATCTCGTTATAGAACCCGGTGGGGAAACCGCCTGGAACCGAGAGATATGCGTCGGCTTCGTCCATCGCCTTTACGGCGCGTCGGAACTCTTCGTCTCCGCGCGCTTCGCGCTCGATGAGCGTCAACCCAAGCTCCGTGGCGGCTTGGCGGGCTGCGAGGACGCCTTGCCGGGGCGAGGGATCTCGAGAATCGTAAAGAGTCAGAATGCGGCGCACCTTCGGTGCTAGCTCTTTCATCAGCTCGAGACGTTTGCCCGAAAGCTCCGGATATTCGAAAGTCATCGCGGTTGTATTGCCTCCTGGACGGGCAAGGCTTGCGACCAGACCGGCGGCGACCGGGTCACCGGGCGTGATGAAAACCACCGGCAGTTCCGCCGATACCTCTCGGACCGGCTTCAGGAGTCTTGAACCGATTAAGAAGAGGACCTGGGCTCTCCATTGCAGCAACTCCTCTATCTTGGACTTCGCGGTCTTTTCTTCGGACCTTGGGATTTTTACTTCGCGAATTACGTACGACTGCGGCTTATAGCCGAGATCGCCCAAGCCATTTTTAATGCCCACCACGACTTCCGAAAACCTCGGTTCTTCGGGCGCGCCAATCACGGCGATCCGCGATTCCTTCGCTTGCTGCGCCTCGGCAAGGCGGAGGCACGCAAGAAGAAAAACCGTGAGCCACAGGAGCTTTGTATTCATGGCCGCTATCCTACAGCAATGCACAAGCCATAAGATAGCCCGTGAAAATGGCTGTTCGCGCATCTCTTAGTGAGCCCGCTGAGCGACTTCCGCGGCGGTAGGCGAATAGTTTTGATCTCTTCGAGGCCGCGGGAGGCGCTGCCGATGCTTCGTTCTGCTGATCTAGCGAAGTTCTAGGTGTGACGGAAATTCCAAACTTCCGATGGCTTCGATTGTCATACCGCAGAAGTGCTGCAGGTGTTTAGCTAATTGCTCGCAGAAGATCTCATCCTCGATCAACATGCAGCCTATGTAGTCGAAGCCGCGCTGCTCTGTGGTCAAGAAAATCCTGCCGGGGCGAGTTGAATAGTACCGCACCTTCTTGAGCACACCGATTTCGCCCTGAAGAATATGAGTATGTTTTTCCCAGAAGCCGCCGAAGGGAGTCCATATCGGAGGCCATGAATGGTTTTGGCGAATTGAGATTTTTGGATGTTCTCGCAATTGCATACTTGTCCCATCGCCCAAGTGATCGGGCGTCTTAAAAGGCGGCGGGGAAGTGCGTAACGCCAAGAGGCCGACACTCGGTGATACGACACAAGTGGACATCTCACTCCTGGCTGCCCCTGACGCTCGCCTCGGAGTCACGCATGCGGAAATACTAAAGTTTCTGGATTTTTCGCGGATCTAACCACTAGGAGGCGCAATCGGGTAGGACCGACTCCCCGCAATTAAGGAGGTGTCCCGTGGGCGCAACAGTACTGGTCGCTGAGGACAATGACGATTATCGTGCCGTCATACGGATGCTGCTTACCCATCTGGGCTGTAATGTGGTGGAGGCAAGCAATGGTCGTGAAGCCATGGAGAAGGCCCAAAGCACGCATCCTGATCTCATCATAATGGATTGGATAATGCCCCACCTTGGCGGGCTAGAGGCCACAAAGCGGCTAAAAGAAGATCCCAAAACCAGGGACATACCAATTGTGATATGCACTGCGCTGAGCATGGAAGCTCTCGGACATACCAAGCTTTTGGATTGCGCACACGAAGTCATTCAAAAACCTGTACGGCTAGAAAAAATAAGAGACATCGTTCACAAGTACATGCCCGAGCGAAATCAGCAGCAGCAAACGTCAGCCACGGCTGAGAAGAAAAAGGCCCCCGATCTGGTAGAAGCGTGGCGTTTACTCCGGAAAATCAAGCAGGCTATCAACGAAAATTCGCTCGACGTGGGATTGCGCAAAACTCACGATTTCGACAATCGGGTGGAGGACTCCGCGTCGAGGCTGCTGCTGAAGACTCATGGCCGAAAGCTTTTCGCGGGATTGGTCCAACTGCTCCATGGCGGGATTGGCTGTCTTGAGCTTCTTTCAATGGCCTAAAGGCCGACGCAGTACACGCCGCCGATGGAAATCAGTTAACCTCGCCAGTACGTATCTCACCAGTTACTTAACTCGGTTCGCCTGTGTGACGTAGCTTGGACACAAACAACGACAGAGCCGACGGGCATTCCCCGGCGTGTTCAGGTTTGACCCGGCTAGTTGCTACTCAAACTTTCTAGCTGCGGCTATAATAAACAGGTGCCCGTTCGGCCATAAAAACTGGACAACCGGCCTTTGCCCAGAGAGGTCACGAGGATTGTTGATTTTCGTTTTGCCGCAATTATATTGGCGCCGGATTATGTAGCGCCGTTATGAGAACGCAAACGGTCATCAAGATTTCTAAGCATAGCTACGGGTACGTGATTTACATCAACGGCAGTGGGCGTGGATTTACAAGCGTCCTGGGATCTCACCACCCGTCCGTTGCAGCGGAGGCGGCTATACGAGTCTGGAAAGACTACGGTGATGAGGCAGTTGGCCTCACGGTCGAAGTTCCGCCGGAAGTTGAAGCCATAATTGCCGAACGCGGCCGTATTCCTTGGAGAGAAACCCCTCTGTAACCTACCCCTTCAGCGCCACTTCGCACCGGTTTCTGCCTGTTAACTGATGCTCAGGTGAGCTGATTGCTATTTTGGTGACAGGCGATGGTCAACCCAGGACCTCCCAACAGCAAGTCCAGAATTTACGGCCTCGTCTGCGCTCTGGTAGTGTTCGGATATCCGTGTGATGAAATGGATGCCGTGCGATCCCGGAATGTTCCACGAAACCGAAACTTTCGCGCGCCAGCTTCTCGTAGATCCACTGAAGTCCACGCCTGCGACGATGAGATGATCCCTATACGTTAAAATAGCCATTGGTAAAGAGCTTCGTAAAACTAGCAAGCACAGGCTGGGTGGCCCGGTACTCTTTCACCGCCCGTTAAGGGGTAGCGGAGCGCCGCCTGCGGAAGTAGAGGTTGGGTACGCCTGTTTCCATCGCACTGGCGCTAGGCGACGACTCTGCGGACAGGCTAAACCTGGCAGCCGCAGAGCAGTGGCTGGCCGTTAGCAGGCGGCCCTGCTTCGCTCAAATGCGTCGGGCTCGCGAGAGAGGGTCCGGCCCGGTGCCATAACCGAGTCCTGGCGTCATGTTCGTGTTTCTTGCTTCTCTGTTAAGTTGAAGCTGGCGTCGATCAGCCGCAACAAGAGCTCACGTTGTTCCTCCGGCGTTAGGTCGCTCTCGTTCAAGGCCTGCTTCCGCAAATATCTCCTGGCTTCACTGATAAGAATTTTTTCGGTGTCTTGCCGCATGGCCGGCTTCAACTCCCTATGGCGAAGAATTTAGATTGCTGTCCCGAAACGCGATGTGCCCCTGCTGCTAACGTACTGGCGTTAATTCGAGAGCAATAGGTCGGCCAAAACCTTGCTCCGCGTTAAACATTAGTATTCTCACGAGTTCCGGTGAAGTGATAAGCCCCTGATACTGGCGGAACGACAAAAAGTTACCGGGTTCTGTTAGTCGCATGACACTATTCTGGCATTGCGACGCACCAAGGCGGGCCGAACGTCCTGTGAAGCCACCAGAAGATCTGACTGGAACCCGAGGCGGTGAGTTTTCTCCTCCCGCAAAATCCATGAACTGTGGCGCGGTGAGCGGCTGTTCGTAAAAAGCGGGTAAGAGTTTCGAAGCTCGGCGGGCCGGTTGGATGTCTTCGAGGGGGCCGCTTATTTTTTTTCGAGGTGAACGAGGCCTTTTTCGCTGTCGATGTCGAGGCGGAAGTTGGTGAGGAAGTTAAGACCAAGAAGACCGGCAACTTCCGGATCGGGAAGCGCATCGTGCACGGCGGCGGTGAGATTTTTTAGCTCGAGACCGGCCACGGCAATCGATTCTAGATTGATCAAGGGCGCCTGAATCATGCCGTTGGCGGTCTGAAATGGTATCGCGCGCGGATTCTGATTGGTGTCGATATCGAGCTGTTTGGCGGTGGTGCTGGAGATCATCGTGAAGCTTGCGCCTGTATCGACGATGAGTTTCACTGGTGCTTTGCCGTTCAAAGTCGCTTTCACGATCACGACCGAGCCATGCTTCTCGAAGGGAACGGATGCCTTGGTTGGAGCCGGGGCGGCCACGGGCAAGCTGCTGCTTGCGGCGCTGCCTTGAATGCGCTTCGCCGTTGCGCGCCGGTTTTCCGGAATGTTGTGCAGGTTATCAGTCAGGTGCACCGTGCCTTTGTCATCGACCCAGCGATAAAACTCCGCGGCAAACAGAGGAAGAGATACAAGCACCGCGGCGAACGCCAGGAGCAAGCGGGCGGGAGGTCTTTTCATGCGCGCGATTCTAGCACAAGGCCGGGAGCGCGAAAACTGGCTCGCGCACGAGCGCCCGCCCTGTCACGACTTGACAATTTTTGGCTGTGGGCCATATTCTTGTGCTTGCAATGGGCCGGCTCATCGAAATCCAGGAAGTCCACCGCGCGCGGCGCCGCCGTTCCGAAAAGGTCAGCATGGAACAATGCGTGCAGCTGTTGGAGTGGAATTTGAAAAAAAGTCTCGATGACTACTTTTCCTCGCCCCCCGAAGAGCGTTCCATGCGAGCGACTCAAATTCGTAAGCTCAGCGAGATTTTGGAGTACGCGGTTCGGCTGCTCTAGCGCATTCCGGCTACCGTGGATTTTTTCAACCCGCTTGTCTTGGTTGGTCTCTTTTCGTGCGCGCTCGTGCTGGTCGGATGGGGCATTCTCCTTCGATCCCGCGCGGCAAAGGCGCAAGAGGGCTCGCTGTTGATCATGCAGCGCGAGATCGAGCAGTTGCGCGGACAGCTCAGCCAAGCGCTGGAAGCCAGCGCGGCGCGCACCCAAACTCAACTCGGTCAGATTCTCAATCATGTCAGCGAGCGCCTCAAAGAAAACGCCGACATCATGCGTCAGAACCAACATCACCTGGGCGAGCGGCTCGACGGCGCCGCCCAACTCGCCGGCCGCATGCAGAAGAGCCTCGGCACGCTGGAAGAGGCGAGCCGCAGGATCTTCGAGGTCGGCAAGGATATCTCATCGCTCCAGGAAATTTTTCGCGCGCCAAAAATCCGCGGCGGGCTGGGCGAGTTTCTGCTCGAAGATTTACTGCGCCAGGTCTTGCCCGAGCGTCATTTCACGATGCAACACCGCTTCAAGAGCGGTGAAAAAGTCGACGCGGTGATTCGCCTTGGCCCCGCGCTCGTGCCGGTGGATTCGAAATTTCCACTGGAAAACTTTCGCCGCGCGCTGCAAGCGGCCGGTGAAGAAGAGCGCTTACGGGCTCAAAGGCAGTTTGCCGCCGATGTAAGAAAGCACATCGATGCGATCGCCCTCAAATACATTCTGCCCGACGAGGAAACGTTTGATTTCGCGCTCATGTATGTTCCGGCCGAAGCGGTTTACTACGAGACGATCATCAAGCCGGACGGCGCCGGTGAAAAAAGCCTCAGTGAATACGCTTTGAGCCGGCGGGTGATCCCCGTTTCACCGAGCAGTTTCTATGCTTACCTGCAAGCGATTGTGGTCGGCCTGCGCGGCATGAAGATCGAGGAGCGGGCGCAGGAAATGAGCGTCTGTTTCAGCCAGTTGCAGGGTGATCTCGGTCGCTTTGGCGAGGAGTTCGCATTGCTCGGCAGGCATTTGTCGCACGCCCAGTCTGCTTATCAAACGAGCGAAAGGAGGCTCGATCAAATAGTGCAGAAACTCCGCGGCGCGCTCGCCGACGGCGAGAGCTCGCGCGAGACGGACCCGATCGGCGCCTAATCACCGCATTCTACACAAGCGCCGGAAAGCCATCTCACCCTTAGCACTTATGAGTCTTTTTGCGCGGCTAATCATCGGCTTTCTCGTCGTGCTCGCCTTGGTATCGGGGGTGAGTTTTTACGCGCTGCAGAACCTGCAACGCTTTGATCGCATTACCCGTTCGATTCTCGAAAATGAAATGCGAGTGGGCGACTACGAAAAAAAACTCGCCGATACTCTCGACTCGGAGATCCGCTATGAAAGCCGCTATTCCATTCTGAAAGACGAAGCGCTCTACGGGGAATTCGAGAAATTTGCCGCGGAGTTTCAGAGTGACCTCGAGCAAGCGCTGGCGCAGGCGCCCGAAAGCGCCGCGATGATTCTAAACGAAGTACAAGAGGAGCATGAGAAATACCAAGGCCTCGTTGAGCAAGAACGGGAGCATCTCAAGGCACGCAATCCGTATCCTGAGAACGAGTTTAAAGCCAAGAAGACCGAGGTAACCGATCGGATATTCGCCGCTTTGCAACGCTTGAAAACGGACCGCGACGTGGATACTTATCGCAAGGTCCGGGAGCTAGCGGAACTAGGCGCCCGCGCGCGCAAAACGGCGCTGATGATCACCGCTGCCGTGCTGATTTTCGTGCTATTGCTTTCGCTGGTGATCACCCGCAGTCTGACAAAACCCATCGGTATGCTAAAACAGAAAACCCGTGACATCGCGCAGGGAAAATTTGAAGGCGACGTCAGTATTGCATCGCCGCCGGAGCTGAGGGACTTGGCCACCTCCTTCAATCTGATGTGTCAGAAGTTGAACGATCTGGAAAAAATGAAAGCGGATTTCTATGCTTCGATGTCCCACGAGTTGCGCACGCCGTTGACTTGTATCAAAGAAGGCACCGGCCTGCTGCTCGAGGGAGTTGCGGGTACGACGACGGAGAAGCAACGTAAGCTGCTGACGATCGTCGCCGAGGAAAGCAACCGGCTGATCAGCTTGGTGACCTCTTTGCTGGATCTCTCGAAAATGGAAGCGGGCATGATGACGTATAGCTTGGAACCGACCGCCGTCGCGCCGCTCATTCAAAAGGCGGTGATGGAGATTACGCCCTTGGTGGAGGCCAAGGAAATCAAAATTGAAACGGAGATCGCCGCCGAATTGCCCGCGCTCAAACTCGACCGCGAGCGCGTGCTCCAGGTGCTTCGGAACCTGCTTGGGAATGCCGCGAAGTTTACTCCGAAAGCGGGAAAGGTTAAAGTTGCTGCACGGCTTGTAAAGGGCGGCGTTGAAATCGCCGTACATGACACGGGCCCCGGTATCGCCGCAGAAAACATCGACGCGATTTTCGAAAAATTCCAGCAAGCAAACGGAGCGTCGGCAACCAGTGGCACCGGCCTCGGTTTGGCGATTGCAAAACAAATAGTTAACTCGCATGGTGGCCAGATATGGGCGGAAAACCAGCCGGAAAAAGGGAGTACGTTCTTCTTTGTTTTGCCTGCTTAACGCTCGGCTCGGGATGCGCGCTGCTTGACTCGGGAAGGGCGCCGCAGCCTAAGCCAGCTCCCGCAGTGGTCATCATCGAGCGCTTGCCGCCGCCGCCGACCCCCACTTCACCGCCGCCGGCGCCGCCCGTGGTGGAGACCAAGGAAGTTCCCGAAGTGCGTGCAGCCGATGAGCATTTGCAGCTAGCCCACCAACTCATGGCGAAGGGAGAATATGAAGGCTCCTTAAGAGAGGTTCAAAAAGTGTTGGCCCTCGCAAAGGATAATGCGCCCGCCGATGCCGCGATCTTTCACATGGGCTTGGTCCATGCTCATCCTAACAATGCAAAAAAGGACAACAAGAAAGCGATCAGTTATTTTACCCGAGTGGTGAAGAATTATCCGGAAAGCCCTTGGGCCGAGCATGCGAAGGTTTGGATCGGCGTACTCGACTGGTTGGAGAAGCTCAAGCAAGTGGATCTAGAGCTCGAAGAAAGAAGGCGGGATCGCGCGAGGTAGAGAGCAAACATCATGGGAATAGCAAAAATTATGTTGGTGGATGATGATCCAAACCTGATCGAGTTGGTGCAAATGAGACTGGAGTCGGCCGGCTATGAGGTGCGGGCGGTTCTCAAAGAAGAGGAGGCCATTGCGCTCGTCAAAGCGGAAGCGGTGGATCTTTGCCTGTTCGATCTGATGTTGGAAAAGCAGGACGGCATCTCCCTAATGGAAAGCGTCCATGCCATCTCACCGGATGTGCCGGCCCTGATCTTGACAGCGCACGGCACCATCGGCAACGCCGTGGAAGCGATGCGCAGGGGAGCCTACGGTTATCTCACCAAACCCTTCGAGCCCCGGGACTTGTTGCTGCAGATCGAGCGCGCCCTCGAGCACCGCCGGCTCAATTCGGAAATCAAGCGCCTCAAAGTTCTGGTCGAAGAGCGTTTCGATTTTGCCAACATCATCGCGCGGAGCGCAAAAATGCGCTCCGTCCTGGACATCGTCACCCGCATCGCAAAACTCGACTCAACCGTGCACATCCACGGCGAAAGCGGCACCGGCAAGGAACTGATCGCCAAGGCCATTCACCTCGCTAGCGACAGAAAAAATCAGAATTTTGTCGCCTTGAATTGTGCCGCCCTGCCGGAAACTCTGCTCGAGAGCGAGCTTTTCGGCCACGAAAGAGGGGCATTTACCGGCGCCGTTAAAACCACCAAGGGGCTTTTCACCCAGGCTCATGGCGGGACTCTATTCCTCGATGAAATCGGCGACATGCCGATGGCCACGCAATCCAAACTCTTGCGCGTCTTGCAGGAGCGCCAGTTCTATCCGGTCGGCAGTGAAGCGCCCGTAGAAGTCGATGTGCGCGTGATCGTAGCCACCAACAAGGATCTTGGGGAGCAGGTCAAAAAGGGTTTGTTCCGCGATGATCTGTTCTACCGCATTCACGTCATTCCGATTTATCTGCCGCCGCTAAGGGAACGCAAAGAGGACATCCTTCCTCTCGCCGAGCATCTTCTAAAAAAATGCACGGCGCAGATGAAGCGCGACGTCAAAGCTATCGCGCCGGATGCGTTGCGGAAATTGATGCTGCACGACTGGCCGGGCAACGTGCGGGAGTTGGAGAACACGATCGAGTACGCCGTGGCGATGACGCAGCAAGACGTCATTACCGAGGATTATGTGCTACCGGCCAAGATTCTCGTGCGCGATGAAACAGGCGCTCAGGATAGATCCTCCGGTTCCGATGAAATCATCAAACCGCTGAAGGACGCGCGGGACGCTTTTGAACGCGAGTATCTGACGCAAGTGCTAGCGTTAACCGAGGGCAACGTCAGTCACGCAGCCAAGCTTGCCGGCAAGTATCGCGCTGATTTTTACGATCTTCTTAAGAAGCATCAGTTGAGCGTCACAGAGTTCAAAAAGTCTAAGCCGAACTTTGCCAGTTGATTCTCGATCGCGAGATCGGCTCATCACGACGTGAAACCAACTGCTTTAATCGCTTCGCTGGATATATAATTGTACGAAGAATTAACAATTTAGAATAACAACTGTCGCCTTTTCCTTTCGAACACTGTAGGGACCTTCATACAGGTCTCGGCTTCGGGTCAGTGACGTCTTGCACAAACGTTCCAAAAACAAATACATACACCTTTGGCTGCGCGTGGTACACGTCTTGCTCCCAGACGTGCGACAGCCGTATGATCAAGCCGCACTCCATACTCGTGGTAGATGACGACGACAATCTGGTCTACACGCTCTCGCTCTTTTTACGCGCACGCGGTTACGAGGTTTTCACCGCCTACAATGGTTTAGAGGGCTGTGGCCAATATCGCAGGCAACCCACAGAGTTTGTGCTCACCGACATTCAGATGCCCGAAATGGATGGATTCGCCATGATGCGTTGCATACGGTCAGTCAATCCGAATGTTCGGACTATTTACGCGAGCGGCGCCCTTGACCGCTTCAAACGAGATGTCGAGTGCGAGCGGCGTGAACACGATGTGACACTGCTACCGAAACCCTACTCGACCAAAGCAATACTTGATCTGGTGAGCGCGCAGGTGGACGCGCCATCGGTTTGCGATCAACAGAAGTACGCCCGCGACACTGCCGAAGACCGTCGTCAATGAACAGTTCATCTTATTCCCCAACATCGGAACGCCGCGGCACGTTAAAGGGTAGATCCGTCGCGTGCGGCAGAGCGATTAAGCTGATGAAGGCGGGACCTGAGCACTGGGCATCCTTCAGAGAAGTCTGGGAGCAGGCCAATACGATCCGCTCGTTTATTTGGACTCAGGACAGCTCTGATGAAGCCGCGCTCTTCAAGCAGTTTCTCGTGCGATTAAGGCGCTTCCTACGAGTTGATTTTTGCTTCATGGCGCTGCGTCAGGAAGACGGCAAAATTTTTCAACTGGGTGTTCCCGAGGAAGCGCTGGAGCGGCTGCCGGTAGACTTCGCCTGCCGTTCCATGGAGCTGATCGCTAATTCGAGAATTCCCGTGCGCTGGAGCCGCTCCCAGGCGAGAACCGAGTACCGCAGTATCGTCGTTTCGCCGCTTTCCCCGCCGGTGGGTGAACCGCTCGGCGTTCTGATTCTCGGCCATTGCCGCGCGCGAGAGTTCAACCAGGCGGAAATGTTTTCGATTCAATCACTCGCCGGTGAGGTCAGTTGGGCCATCCGAGAATTGCGCGCCAAGGAGAACCAGCGAAGGCTCCTGAGCGCAGCCTCTCAAGAGCTGAAAAGCTCACTTGCCGCGGTGCTGCGGGAATGTTCTCTTGCGAGAGAGCTTGACACGGTGCCCATGGTGACACCCGCTCAAGCGTTCAGCACCATCGAGAAAAGCACCCAAGAAGCGCTGCGCGCCATCGGTAGCTTTCTCGATTCCACCGCGGAACAAGAAGGTCGTTTGTCGGTTGTGCGCGAGCCCATCGATCTTGTGACCGTGGTCAATACGGCGCTGAATGACTGCCAGGCAAAAGCCGAGCGAGCTGGTTCCCGCTTGGAACGGCTATACGCGAAGGATCTGCCGCGGACCTACGTCACTGACCCGGCGCGCTTCAGGCAGGTGTTGCGCGAGATTGTGGAACAGGCCATCGCAGTTGCGCGCGGCCCGTTGATTGTCAACGTGCGACATAACAACGACTTCATCGAGATCGACGTTACGGCCAGCGGCGCCCCGCCCGCTAATCAGGCAGCGGGCGCTCATCCTTCTGTCTCTAGCCAGTCTCCCGGGAATCTGGCTTTCACGCGGATGGAAACGGTACGCGAAAATGTCGATCTCCTAAACGGCCATTTGCATCTTCTGAAGCTGCCCGGCAATGGAATCGAAATCGGGCTTTGTCTGCCAAAGTGCGAGCAGACACGGGCGGAGTGCGAGGACTTAAATTTTGTCGGTAAATAAGTTAATAAAAGGAGCATTGGAGGCAATATGAACAAGTCAAAGAAAGCATCTCGTGGGGTCTGGCAGACCGGAGCGTTGGCTGCCAGCGGAGTATTTATCTTGTCCGGGTGTCTGGCGACTCGCAACTGGGTGAGAGAACAGGTGGATCCAGTGACCGGCCGCGTCTCGCAGACCGAAAATCGTCTGAACGAGACCGAAGGGCAGATTGGTAAGCTGGACGGGAGAATCGGAGCTGCCGAGGGTAAGATCGGCGCCGTGGAGAACAAGGTCACCGGGCTCGATCGCAGGCTCACCGATGTCGACGGCAAGGCGGAGCGGGCGTTACAAACCTTGGGCAATCTCAAATTCGAACGCCGCCTGGTCATCGACATGAAAGAGGGAGCGAACTTCGGGTTTAATTCAGCCGTGCTGCCACCCCAGGCACGCAAAGAGATCGATGGCTTTCTTAGCGATCTCAAAGGGGATCTTGCCGGCGGTGAAAACGCCGTGTTTCTGGTCGCGGGACATACCGACAACGCGGGTCCGGAAGATTACAACTATGAGCTCGGGAGACGCAGAGCCGATACCGTTAGCCGTTACCTAGTCACGCAAAAGAAAATGGATCCTCTGCGAGTTGTGACGGTTTCGTATGGCGAGAACGCGCCGGTTGCCGAGAACAACTCTCGTGACGGTAGGGCCAAGAATCGGCGGGTCGAAATTCTCGTTTATCGTGAAGCCATCAGCTCAAACACTGCCGCCGCGAGCCAGCAACAGCCTGAGCAGCAACGACAGAATCAGAAAACCTCCGATGCCTCGGATACCAAGCAAATGAGCCGCAACTACTAGCGAGAAACTCGTTTGGAGCACAAGGCGGGGCCGCGGGGCTCCGCCTTTTTTTTGGTGATCAAGCATGTACTGCGGTCGAGTTCGTGCCAGTGATACGGGCCAAGGGCTTCACGACTGAGCCCGTATTCCGCAGTTGCTGTTGATGCGGAGGCGAGGAGTCAAACCTTTCGTAGCGAAGCCACTAGATTCTGCCTCTGACCGGACATCGATCAGCGGTGCTTGTGCCCTGCCAAAACTTTTAAATCATCGCAGCGAAAAGGGCGAAACTGACTTTGAAGCTGCATCTTGGGTTTCTTCGCTACTTCAGGCTCGCCTCTCGTTCTCGCGGGTAGCTGGCCCGAATCATTCAGTGCGAAGCCCGATGAGCAAGCCTCTCCGGTCGCGGCCAATAGATTTGTGCCTTGATGAGGACGGCGATCTACTTGAACGCCGCAATTAACGAGCTGAATGTACAAACTACCAAGTAGCTATCGAGTCGGCGTAACGTTCTACTCATCTGTCCGCTCTCTACGAGGCTTACTCCTCGAACTGAACACTATGTCGCGAGTTTACTTGGACATGAATAATGCGGGCTAGATTCAAGTGCGGATCCAGGCTAGAGCGGGTCAGGCGCTGCTGTGCGGTGGCTAGCCTCGTAGGCGCAGCCCGTACCAAGCCGTCATGACTGCGAGTGGAACAATGAGCCAGTTTGCGCGTGTAAGACGGCGGCGCACCAATTCGAAATCCTGCTCGCTTACCGGTTCTCCCCCTTCATACCGTTTGACGAACCTGTGCCCCACACCCATCGCTTGATAGACGCTAAACAGCACGACCAGGAAAGCAAGGCTCAGCTTGACGGCTAAAGCGACGCCCAGTTCCTGAACAAATGTCTCTCGGTAAGCCGCTTTCAGCTCGGTGAGCTGGAATGCGCCGCTAAATAAGAGAATGCCAAGGGCGCCTACCTGAAGTGGATTATAGAACTTAAGCGCGCGCGCCAACAAACGAGCTCTGTCTTCGCGATTTTCGAGGGGGCTTATAGCGGGTAACAGAACCAGGGAGAAGCCCAAGACGGCGCCTAGATACACGACCAATGCCACGAGATGAAGCCAGGAATTCAGCATCGGATATGCATTAAGCTTTTAACGTCTAAGCTTTGAGTCCTGAACTGCCAGCCAAGCTGGAACGGTGTCGGTCGCGATTGATAACTGCCGACAAACCAGAACTCAAAGTTGGAATTCACAGCCGACAGCGCCCGCCGCTCTCCGCAAGAGGTATTTTTCAGTGTTGCAGTCTGCTCTGCGTTCGCCGCATCGGATGACCCGAAACCGGATCAACCCCAGCCAAAACGGGCGCCTCTTTTGAGCGGGCGTCCCGGCGCATCGTAGGTTTCGCCGATGACGTCCAATTGCTCCCGGATCCGTTCCAGTTCCTTGCGTTGATGGGATTCGAAGGCCTGCGCTTCTTTGGCGCGTTTTTCGGTGAACTGCGCCAGCTCTCGTTCTCTACGAGCGGTGAATTCGTGTTGCTCACGTTCCCATCTATCGTAAGACTCTTTCAGCAGAGTACGAATACGATAATTCAAGTTGTCCCGCACCACCATCGATTTGTGACAATGAGGGCAAAAGATCACGTTGCCGATCATGAAGTTGCTAACCGGAGCGGCATGGGTCTCGTTGCACTTCAGGCAGCGGATCGGGATGTTCAAAGAGTCGACCGGCGGCAGCGCTACAAAATTAACCTCGGGCTCGGCATAGGTTGCGGCGGCGGAGGCCGTCACCGAGTTCGTCTGGGTGCCCTGCGTCGAAATTGGCTGGGGCGTCGCCTTAGCGGCCGCCGGCTCACCGGCTTTGCCTTGACCTTTGCGAAAACGTGACTCGAAGTTATCGCCAATAGGCGTCTCCGGGTGAAGCTCGCGGGCGCGCGCGATCAGCACCGCTTCGCTCTCGATATTGTTGGGATCCGTCACGCAACAGTCCACTGGACAAACTGCGGCACAAGCTTCGTAGTCATGAAAGCCGACGCATTCAGTGCACAGCTTGGGATCGATGACAAAAATGGTTTCACCTTGTGAAATCGCGTTGTTCGGGCATTCCGGCTCGCACGCGCCACAGTTGATGCAGTCCGTCGTAATCATGGTCGCCATCCGATCGATCCTCCTACAATGTTCGTGAAAAGATAAGGCGGTAAAGACGAAAGTATCGTAGATGAAAAAAATAGGGCTTGCAATCAGTTGTCGCGAAAGCGCGTTTAGCGCTGATGAGGGCACGGCTCGAGCGGTAAGCCGAATGCAGAGCTTCTCTAGCAGCCGCGCGAGTCGCGCGCTCGGCCCAATTGAATGCGACCTTTTGCACTTCCAGTCTGTACGTTATAATCAGTGAGTATGAACAAGTCCCGATGCCCGTCGACCCTTCATTTGTCCGCCGCGTTTGTCCTCGCGCTTCTGCTTATGGGTGCGCCGCTATACGCCGCGGACCAAAACAAGAAACTCAGGTTGGCGTATGCCGGTTGGGAGGTGGGAACGGCGGTTGCTTACGTTGGCGTCGACGCCGGGTTGTTCAAACAGAACGGGCTCCTGGTAGAAGAGATTCCCATACGGGACACGCTATCAGCGGGAATCCATTCATTGCTCGGTGTCGATTTGCTCATTGGCTTCGGGAATCCGCTCGCCATTTTGCAACCCCTGGCGGCGGGAGCGGACGTCGCCCTCATTGGCGCACATGTGAGCTTCGATGACTACGGCATGGGCGTCGGGAGCGGTGTTTCCAGCATCAAAGAGCTGCAGGGCAAAAAGATCGGTGTCTCGGGACTCGGGTCGCGCTCCGACCTGATCGCTCGCGTTATCCTGCGCCGAGCTGGGCTCGATCCGGCTAAAGACGTCGAGATTGTCGCTGCGGGGCTCTCGCCCGCCCGCGCGTTGGCCGTTGCCAAAAACCTCATCCAAGGCGCCCCGCTGACGCGCGATGTCGCTGAGGAAGCGAAAAAGTTGGGAATTAAAATTCTCGATGTGAATGGCGTTCCCGTGGTTACGGATCTCCTCATTACGACCCGCTCATATGCCAAACGGGAAGAGGATACCATGCGGCGCTTCATGAAAGGGTACGCCGCGGCTATTCATCATTTCGTCACGCGGCGCGAAGACAGTTTGACCATCCTCAAGAAGTATTTCCCCGCAAGCCAGGGGATGTCGCTTGATGCCATGTACGATGTCTTTCTGCCACGTCTACGCCCATTGCCGGAGCTGAATAAGGAAGCGGTTCAGGCGCTCGTGGACGTGGGCTCCGCCGCCGATCAAAAAACCAAAACCCTTAAGCCGGCCGATTTGATCGAGTCGCGTTTCATCGATGAACTGAAGGGCAGCCGTTTCCTCAAGGATCTATATGCCGAGAAGGTCAGCCTTTAGCAGCCTGCTGAAAAGATCCATATGCTTCGTGGCGCTCAATCGCTTCGCTGCAACGTAGTGGAAGTACGCCTCGAGCCCTGTCGTGAGCGAGTGGAAGGACGATCTTTTCGCGCGCCTATAACTGGAGTCAGACTTATTACGAGATTGCGCCGCGAGGGACATTCGGCTGTCGTTGTAAGATCGTCTTGTTTGGGAGTCCTGGGTCTCGCGTTTAATTCAGCCCAAACTCTAAACACAAATACGAGACTCATCGCCTAGCGCGGTTTTGCTGTCACCGGAAAGTTGAGGAGGAGATCATGAGACTGGAAAACCAAGTCGCGGTCGTCACGGGCGCGGGACGCAATATCGGCGAGGATATCGCCAAATTGTTCGTGCAGGAAGGCGCTAAAGTCGCGGTTGTGGACCTCGATCCGGGGCGCGGTGGCCGCGTTGCCGCTGAGATCAACGCAAAAAATGCCGGCCGCGCGATCTCCGTCGTTTGCGATGTAGCCAACGCGGAATCCGTGAATGGAATGGTGCAAACCGTGGTCAAATCTTTTGGCGGCGTGGATATTCTAGTCAATAACGCCGCATGGACCGATCATAAGACACTGTTCGATATCACCGAAGAAGAGTGGGATCGGGTGATGAATGTGTGCTTGCGCAGCGTCTGGTACTGTACTCGCGCCGCCGCCAAGACCATGATCGAGCACAAACGCAAGGGCAAAATCATCAACATCGCGTCAACTTCAGGTCATTGGGGGCGCAAAGAGGCGACAGCTTATACCACCGCAAAAGCTGGAGTCCTCAACCTCACTCGTTCCATTGCCGTGCAATTGGCGCCTGAGGGGATCCGGGTCAATTCCATTTCCCCCAATCGCATCGGCTCGCCGGTGGGGCAGGAAGATGTGCCGGAGAACCGCTTTGTGCGAAATCTGGCGGGCCGCCGCGGTGTTCCCATGGACATCGCGAAAGCGGCGGTATTTTTTGCGTCCGATGAATCGGACTTCATTTATGCGGTGGATCTGCCGGTAGACGGTGGAGCGCTGGCGGTGCGCGAATAGACTAAATGCGATGCAGGCTGCTGCCGAATGTGCAGCTAATGTTTGTTCGACGCCAGGAACGCGGTCTTTTCAATTTGGGACACC